>DXJA01000321.1 GCA_019056875.1 Candidatus Jordarchaeum madagascarense | reverse complement strand
ATTAAATTATAATTTGTAACCAAATAAGTCTTCACTCGCATTTTTCCAACTTTCGAATTCAAGCAAAACGTCGAGTTCTCTAGGAGTTATAACAGGTATTCTAAACTGAGGACTGTCTTCGATGACAATTCTAGGACAAGCGGTTATTACAAGTACGTCTATATCTTCTAGTCCATAAAATCTTTCAGGAGTTATTTCTTCAGCGGCTATCAAATAGGCTTCTTTTCCTTTACTTTCAATTTTGTTTTTTATTTTCCTAGCTAATTCCAAGTTTATTTGTCCAAACTTTAAACCAATAACCACACCAAACCTTGTCGCAGTTCTAGCTCTTAATATTTGAGCGTATCTCTGCATAAGAATTTTTTTGGTCATTTCCTTTAGATCGATAGCTTTGCCAGAATAGGGATCAGCTGCTATTACACTCTTGCTAGTGGCTAAAGCAATTCCCAGAGGATGAAAAGTTCCTCCACCAATAAATAGAAACTGATCCACATTCAGCTTCGCGACACTTGATAAATCACAACCCAATACCTGGCCAGCATATTTTGCCCTTCCACTAGGTTTACCTATTGAAACCTCAAAACCTTTCTCTTCAAGTAGGTTTTTTACTTCATCCAATTTATGAATATGCTGAACAGTGGTCGTAATGCCCACTTTTTTGGCTTTCAATAAGGTAACAGCCCTTAATACAGTTTCCCTAATATCAACCTCAGAACGCGCTTCAATAAATAATGTAGGAACTTTAGGTTTTTTAGGCCAAGGAGAGTGCCCGAAGTGTATTAAAAGATCTGCATTAAATTTTAAGGCTTCAGTTTCCGCTAGGTCGCATCCGCCCCAGCAAGGATCCACAGAAATAAATGTTTCAGCCCCAGTTTCAAATTCGAGCTCTTTACTAATTTTTAGGGCAGAGTTCATTAGACCTTCAGGGAATTGCAGCAGAACTCTTCTGGCTTTCCTTTTTTTTATTTCGGATTTAATTCGATCTAATTCCATGATATAGTTCATTTTCATCAGTTACTTATTTTTGAAATATCTATCAATTATTAAAAAAATAATTATTGAGTCTATTTGAATTAAGTAGGTTTAAGAGCTAAAGAAATTTACTGTAGAAAGAAGCAAAAATCATAAAATAAATTAATTTAGCTTAATCCTAAAAGTAATTTTCTTGTTGAGGTGACAGAAAATGGCGTTAATAGAAAAGATTTCTGCGCGGAAAATCCTTGATTCTCGGGGAAAATACACCATAGAAGTAGTAGTTCAGAATAAAGATTTCAAGACTGTTGCATGCGCTCCATCAGGAGCTAGTGTTGGAAAATTTGAAGCACAAGCCTTTCCTGAAGGAGGGGTAGAACGTTCAATAAAAATTGTACAAAATGAGTTATCTCCCAAAATTAAAGGAATGGACGCAGAAGATCAAATTGAAATTGATAGGGTTATATGGGATTTTGATGGCACAAAAAATCTCAGTAATATCGGTGGAAACGCGGCAATAGCCACTTCAACTGCTGTGGCCAAATTCGCGTCGAAAAGTAGAAATTTAATGTTATGTCAATATTTAGGCGCCAACCTAAGACTTCCATTTCCTCTGAGTAATATTATAGGAGGGGGAGTCCACACGAAAGGAGATTCTATAGACTTTCAAGAATTCTTGGTTCTCCCATTAGGGGCCAAAACATTTGAAGAGGCAGCGAGAACCAATGTAATGGTTCATCGCACAGTAGCTGAAATTATTATGAAAACGCGTTCAAGCTACGTACTTGGAAGAAACGATGAAGGTGCTTGGGCAGCTCCGCTAACAATAAATGAGGCCTTAGAAACACTTACCAAGGCGATAGAAAAAGTGGAAGAAGAAACAGGGGTAAGCGCAAAAATTGGCATAGATGCTGCAGCTTCAGAATTATGGGATGGTAGAAAAAAGCAATACGTTTACAGAAAAGAAGACAGAAGATTAAGCCCTGAACAACAGCTAGAGTATCTACTGGAACTCGTACAAAATTATGACATTGCATTCTTTAAGGATCCATTTCAAGAAGAGGATTTTGATTATTTTGCGAAACTAGTAGCAAATACTAAAAAAAGATGTATAATAACAGGAGATGACCTTATAGTTACAAACAAAAACCGTCTTAAAACAGCAATAGAAAAAAAGGCGGTAAAGGGAACCATAATAAAACCTAATCAAGTTGGCACCCTAACAGACACCAAATCCACTGTGGAGCTAGGTCACGAAAGCAAAATTATTCCCGCTGCTTCACATAGATCGGGGGAAACAGCAGATCCAGCGCTAGCGCATATCGCCGTAGGATTTAACTGTCCGATAATTAAAATAGGAATAATGGGAGGAGAACGCATAGCCAAGATTAACGAGCTTAGCAGAATAGAGGATTCTCTTAAAATACCCATGTCTAAACCGCCAATATGAAAAGGTTAATTAAAACTTAGAACTCGATAAAAGTTATCAATAAATGTTAATGAAATGATATGAAATTAATAGATGCTGAAAACATAATCGAGTACATTATAAGAAATTATAGGCACCCCAAAAAAATTGTTGAAGTAGGAGTAGGAAAGCTCCCTCAAATAGCTCTAGGATTAAAGAAGAGATTACCCGAAACAGAAATTATCATTACCGACTTGGATCCCCATATTTTAGAACAACTATCAGGTCATTGTATCAAAACCTTTGTCGATGACATAATTTCACCGGATATGAAAATTTATAATAACAGCGATCTCATATATTCAATTCGCCCACCTCCAGAATTTCAGCACTATCTTTTAAAAATCGCAAAAATGGTAAAAGCAGATCTTATACTTAGATTGCTAACAAACGAACATATGTGTGTTCACCATCCAACTCACAAGATTATAAATTATAAAAAAACAGTACTACATATTTTTAAGCTTAAAATAAACTAGATAATGTATAATTTGATAAGGTCACTGTAATTAAGGGTATGTACATA
>DXJA01000320.1 GCA_019056875.1 Candidatus Jordarchaeum madagascarense | reverse complement strand
TATAAATAATAAGCACATCCCTGAGAAATCCCAAGAAAAAGTTGTAAAGGAAATACGGAATAAGGAAGAAAATAATGAATGTGAATAGACCAAATGTAAATCCTTTAAGAATAGCCAATGTACGTGGTTCCAAAATTTAAACCTCCATACTTAACTAAAACACACTAAAGCCGGTTTTCGTGTAGTTATAGCTAAAGGGACTTGTTACAATGAGACTAAGTGTATAATCGCTCGCTGCTTCCAAGGTTCCGCCATCAATACTCGATAATGTTATATTTTCTTGGAAAATGGCGGGTAAAAACATTGTAGCTGAGGGCACAGAAAGAACGGTAATACTACTGTTAGCTACTAACCCGGTAGTATTCCTTAGTTCGGCGTAAATGTTCAGAGTGTAGCCTTGAAGGAAATTAGCGAAACCAAAGGTTACATTAGCAGTGATATTCGTTGAATAATCCCTTAACGCTCCCACTGGTGTAACATTATACATGGGAGACATGGTTCCCCAAGGGGTTATTTGCAGGGTTGAAAGACTTGTTAGTGCGTACGCATATCTCACGTTCAACATGATTCGGGCATAGTAGGATGTGGTGTTTAAAAAGTCACCCAAAACCTCATTTGATAATTCTGAAGTGTTTACAAGCATATTGATTTTTAGGGGAATTGCGTAACCTCGAGGAATTCCAATCAAATGATAGCTGGGTTTTCCGTAGGCGTAGAATGAGGAGTTAAGAACAGAGGTGATTAGGAGTATGCTGTTTATATCGTATAATCCAGGATTGTAGATGTAAATTGTAGAATTTTTTGTAATTATCCCATTATTATCTATTTGGCCGGGGCTTAGGGTTTCCAGTGGGTTTTGGTAGAACTGAGGGGGGTAAACTGCAAGCGAAATAGTAGCCGTTATCGGTATTAGTATTAGGCCTAAAATTACTAGAGATATGAGAATTTTAAACGCTTTAAACGCTTTGCCCACAATCGTTTCCTCCGAAAATCACTCCAATGGCAAATTTTTTGTAATATATATAGCGATACACCTTCTAATAAAAGCTTCCAAAAACAGTATGGTTAAATAAGTAGAAAATTTTTTATTTTCTATAAATAATTTCATTGACCATTTGTAAATTTTATTTTACTAAAAAATATTATGAGACGATTTTACTCGCTTCTTGAGCGAATGTAATATTTGTACATCGCAGCCATGGCTTTTGCCGCTCTTTCGGGGGTATCGTAGACAGGCAGCTCTTCCTTTTCCAAATTATGAATCTGATTTTCTAAATCCATGTGCCCAGTTGCGGTGACCAATACTGGTTTATCATATTTGCCAATGATTTGTCTTAGTACATCGACGATAAAGTTTTCCCGGTCATACATCACGCTCCACACCGCCATACAAACCACTACTCCGTTTATGCTTGGATCTTTCAACACCTCTTCTATACACGTATCGAATAGCCAGTCAGCGGGTCCGATATCTACGGGTCCCTTCGCTGATGGAAGCCATGGTGGTGCCTTCTCTAGAATTTTTTTCTGTACCTCTTGGGAGAGTATGGGGACCTCTAATCCGAGTTTTTGACAGGTGTCTGAAGCTAAAACGGCTAGGGTTCCAGAGTTAGAAACAACTTCTATACGATTTCCTTTTGGCAGTGGTTGGAACGCGAAAGCTTTTGTGAAATCAAAGAGTTCTTCCAGATTAGAGGCTCTGATTAATCCACTCTGTTTTACCGCCGCATCGAACACATCCTCTCGCCCTGCAATTGCTCCCGTGTGTGAAGCGGTGGCTCTGGTTCCGGCCTCTGTAACTCCTCCTTTCAAGACCACCAATGGCTTAAGTTTTGAAGCTTTTTTTGCAATTTGAATAAATCTTTTTCCATCCTTAATGTCTTCTAAGTAAAGTCCAATCGCCTTAGTTTGAGGGTCTTCAATGAGATATTCTAGTATAGCGGTTTCATCGATGTCCAGTTTATTTCCCAGAGTTGCTATCTTACTAAAACTCCAGGTGTGAACCAATTTCTCTAGGGTTGCGCCACCAAAAATTCCTCCTTGGGTGACTAGCGCCATGCCTCCAGGTTTCGTTTCATCAATTCTGCAGAATGTGTTTATTAAACCGTTTGAGGAATTGGAGGTACCCACGCAGTTGGGTCCTATGATTCGAATATTGTATTCATTTGCAATTTGTTTTACCTCATTTTGGAGTTTTCTACCTTCCTCTGTTCCTGTTTCCCCGAATCCTCCACTCTCGATGATCACGTGTTTCACACCTTTTTCGCCCAATTCTTCCAGGGCTTTGGGAGTGTGAACCGCAGGTATGATGATTATTCCCAGTTCTGGAGAGTTCGGAACGTCAGCTATGGAGCCGTAGAATTTGTATCCTAGGGCCTCTGCACCATTGTGACTGGGATTCACACCGTAAACCTTCCCACGGTAATTGGAATTGTAATAATTCTTCAGTATATTAAATCCCAATTTCTCCTCTTTAA
>DXJA01000319.1 GCA_019056875.1 Candidatus Jordarchaeum madagascarense | reverse complement strand
ATTATAAAAAGTTTACAAAATATTTAATTTTTTTTTAAAAAAAATTTAACGTTTTGGCTAGTGTTCTATCACTAGGCCGTAGATTTTGAAGTTGAGCTTTTTGTAGAGGTTTCGTGCTGGTTTGTTGTTTTCGTATACCTTCATCTGGACTTCTTCTATTCCCTCTTTCTTGAATTTGTGTAGTAGGGTTAGTAGTAGGGTGGTCCCTATGTATAGTCTGCGGTACTTGGGGGCGACTCCGAGCTGTACTGGTAGTCCGGTTGTTCCTCGTGATTCGAACATTAGAAATCCCACCATTTCGCTATTATATTCTGCTATTAAGGTTTGCTCTGAGGGCCATTTTTCGGCAAATTCTCTTGTCATCGGCACAAAGGGATCAGGGGAGTGTCTTAGGGAATCATTTACCAGATTTACATAGTCGGGTATGTCTTCTTTTTTTAGATATCTTATTTTGGCGTATTTGTTTTCGGGAATTGGTGGTAGGTTTTTCAAGTCGTGTGACATGTAGTAGTATAACTCACCTGCTTTACTGATGGTTGTTGAATTGCTATTATTAGAAGGGGTGCCCATTAGAATTCTCCCTTTTATTTTTGACCAAAGGTGCTTGGGGGTATTCCAGATGCGCCCGTGGTTGTTCTTTCGATTTCTTTGAATCCTAATTTGTCTATTAGTATGGATAGTGTTAATTCATTTTCATCCAAGACTTCGCAGGTAACCTTTTCCACCCCTTTTGCTTTAAAACAGGTTAATATGTTTTTTAGGAGGGCAAAGCCTATTCCTTTCCGGCGGTATTGTTTTATTACTCCGAATTCTGCAATGTATCCCAGCCTTCCCTTTTTTGTATTCGCCACGGTGCATAGTCCCATTCCTATCGGTGTTCCATTGATTTCAGCTATAAATGAGCAGACTGTTGCCACCCTATTTAATAAGTCCGGTGACATTATTGCGAAGTCACGAAATTCGTTCATAGTTTCATTATGTAATATTGCCAGTGTTTTTGCATCAGTTTCCGGATCATATTTTCTCACATTAACCTCTTTCGGGGCATTGATTTCCGGTATCTTTCCTATTTCCAGTTCTAGAGTTACGTAGGTGAGTTTAACCGGACCCCTGCTGAACCAAGAACTCATCAGGTTCTCTCCTATTGTAGTATTTTAGGAGGACAATTCGTAATAAAGTTTTGTTTCACTAAAAACAAAAAAAGTAGAAAAAGCGTATCATCCAAAAAATCATGTGTGGAAAATGGTGAACTCAAAAGTTCCCAAAAAGAGAAACAATAGAGACTAGAGACGGAACTGCTAGCTGTTATTCCCGGAGTATCCTTAGAATAAACACAGCGTTGCCCTTAGAAAAATCTGACATTGCTACTGCTTATTTTTAAAGCTTTAAATAGAACCGTAAAGTCTCTTACTTTCTTAACTCATATCTTTTCATTTAGCGGTCTTAACACCAGTAGACCGGGTTACCAATTTCTACCGAGGCCTTAAAAACCTTAGTGAGGGGTATTATGATGTAGTCGAACTCGCTGGGATCTATGCTACGCTGCTCAACATGCATGTATCGTGGGCATCTACCGTCAAATTCAATTTCGGTTTGACATACAAACTGTTTTCCTGTATCTAGGTCGGTATAAACTACTTGCTTCTTTATGGACCCTCGAATTTGTTGTTCGACCCTTTTTGCTTGGAATACTAACTTACCTGCTCGGAGCACGGACTTACCTTCTGGTTGTTTAATGAAAAACAGGCCGTCTTTGTCAAAACCGATAAACATACCGTGACGCCCATCCATGATGAAGATTCCCTCATAGGCCTCGGTATATTCTCGCAGCTCGGTGCCTCGCTCTGTGTCGATAAGGAACGGGTAGGATCCCAGTTTCCGCTGCTCTTGAAAGAATTTCAGTTCTTCTAGCGCTTTTGCACTTGCCTGAGGTGGGGTAAACCCCCCATTATAGTCGGGGATTTCGTCGCGAAGCGTTGGAAAATGCTCCCAACCCACCCGGTCTAGAGCCTGCTGGAAGTACCGCAGACCACCCCAATTAGCGATGCGTTCAGACGCTATTTCCATATCTTCATGTTCACAAGCAGTTAGTCTCCAATCCATAAATGTGTTCCATTTTTCATCGTCTTCAGAATATGGCTGGGCAAGTTCAGGCATACCGGTTTCTTCTTCGAAGAATATATAATCCTCTGGAAATGGTGGAGGTTTAGTCTTACCGTCTTTATAACAATTGCAAGGAACATAAGCGTCAAGCCCCATATCAACTTGACCTCCTTCGCAAAGTGAAAGCTAAAACGATATAGAAGTCTCGACATCCGAGGTGTTTTGTCTTTTCGTGTTATGAAAAAGAGTAGTTCTTTTATATATTTTTTGAAATAAGTATTATAAAAGCTGACAGGCGAAGCTTTTTTTGTATCACAGTTGACAATTTTGCATCAGATTGACGAAGTTAAACATAATGAAAAAATGGGAAAATCCCTTGAGGAGGGAAGGCGGATTTTATCTAAGAGAGCAACTTTTGCTGATTAATCCACTCTTATCCTTTTTATTCGGTAAGGTGGTGTGTCTCTTATTCCGTATCCTCTCAGAGTTTTAAAGGCCAGTTCGGGGTTTCTGAGCATTTTTTTCAAGCCCGGAACATGTGCAGCTCCGGTTACCACCAAGATTTTGAAATCTTTCAAGCCCTTATCCAGATAACTATTAATGATATGGTAAAGCCTCAAGGCCATTAACGCGTTTCTCTGATCAATGAGCACAGTCCATAAACTGGGGAAGGTTCTCTTCATTATTTCGGTGTTAGTGTCAAAAATGTGCATTGCTTCCTCTTTACGTCCCGCTTCCCAGAGTTGCAGCCCCTGCTCGGTATTGGACCTTACATATCTTGAAGCTTGGAGCCAGTTTCTTACCTCTCTGTTTGTGGCGGTTCTTCCTATTCTATAATGGATTTCTCTTTCATCCATATCTATGAGCCAGATATCGGTGTCTTTGTTAACGAGGAAATCGGTGGATATTATGAATTCACACTTGCGGTCACAGTTTCCTCTTCTTGGGCAGTTTAAACATAGGCGCTGTAGGCTGTAGTAGCGGAGAGGGCACAATTCTAGTGCTACGGCGTCTGGTTGTAGTTCTTTTACCCGTTCCATAACTTCCGTAATACTGGTTTTGCTGAAATGGGCTGTTCCAATAAATTCAACATATTGTAAGTAGCCAGGCTCATACTTCCCAAAACTTATGGGAACCTCAGTATCCGACAATTCAGGCATTAAAAAAATTTGACCTCCTTCCCAAATGAATTAAAATAAAAAAATAATTCTATTTTTTCTTTAGTTTTATCTCGAGTATTCTGTTCCTAAAGTCGGCTTTGACGTTATCACAGTCCACTTCGCAGGGTAGTTTGACCACTTTATAGAACATAACTGGTGAATCAACTCTTATTTCGAGATTTTCCTCGGTGAGGTTGAGTTTGATATCATCTTTGTTTGCCGCGGGAACCTCCACTATGACTAATAGCTCGTCGGGATTTTCTATTAGGTCAACCAATGTATCTTGACTTGTAACTTGAGTGGGGACCACAAGTGGTCTTTCCGGCCTTATTCTTCTTGGGGTTCTACGCAGGGGTTCCGGCTTGTCAAATGGTTCTGGTTCTGTGTCACCGAAAAATATTGGTCTTCTGGTTTCGATGTCTTGCTCGTCCAGTGGCAGATTTGAGTATTCGTATCTTATGACGCCTTTGAAGTCGGGTCCCTCGAATGGAATTACGAAAGATTTCTCACCGAATTCTCCGGATTCCGTGGCTTCTTGAACGTATTCTAGCATTCTCTGTATCATTTCGTCAAACCCGGACATTTCGTCAAATCCGAACATGTCCCAGAAACTTCTTCTTTTTCGTTCCATTTTTCCCTACCTTATTTTATCAGTTATCTTGTTTTTTGGGCAAATATATTGTATGCCAATATATTCGTTTACTTGGGAGTATATAAACTTTCCTTAATGGGAAGTAACTTACCGAATTGGTAAGAAACATAATTAGTAAAACAGATATAGTTTGCTAACAATGATTAAAAATAGAAGATATCTATAAGTACTACTAGAGTTGATAACTAATGCAGAGTAATAATAGGCTAATAACAGAAATAACCGAATTGGATAAACGCTTGGGTGGTGGAATACCCCCTAACTCAATTGTTCTAATCTCTTTCCAAACGGGTACAACATTTATGGAATTTAACGAATGGCGTATTTTCAAACAGTTGAAAAATCCTCACATTATTTTAGTGGGCTTTACTCTTCCCGCATTAGAATTTATTGACCGGGCGAATATTAGATCAGTTTTGAAGAGTGAAGACGCCAACCCCCGCGGGAAGGAGTTTCTCAGTGTGGTTGATTGCTTTACACAGGAAAGTGAGAAAATAGAAAAGATTGATTTTGGAACTATTTTTCATGTTTCTTATCCCTTTGACACCGATAAATTGTACTCCATTCTCAAAAAAGTTAGGGAAGGATTTGAAAATAAGCAGGTTGTATGGGTTTTTGATAGTTTAACTGGTTTGAGTATAGGTGTTTCTGAGGAAAACTTGGCAAAGTTCTGTAGACGGATATTTCGTCTTCATAAGAGTCATAAAGATTTGTCTTTCTATCTTTTGAATATGAATGCTCATAGTGATAAGTTTTTGGCCATAGTTACCCAGTTGGCTGATATCGTAATCCATTTTAAGATAGAGGAAAAAGAAGAGAAATTAAGGAATTATGTGCAAGTTATAAAGGGAGTTTTTCCAATCGATACAACAAAACTCTACTATGAAACTAACAAAAATAGGGAAACTATTTTCTATTGAAACCAATATTAAAAAACTTGTGGCGAAATTAAAAGATATTTATTCTTTTAAGAATCTTGAACAGAACAATTAAAAAAAACTATTTGGATTGTAATTTTGGTTTATCTTTTAGTCTTCCGAAGTGTATGCCTTATGGATGGCCTTAGTTTCTAAAAATGCTTTTTTTAAAATTCAAAATCTATTTCTAGGTCTTGGAGTTCCCTGACTTTTTTGATTATGCTTGCTACTTCCCTAAGTTCTCTTAGTATTAGTTTACCGATTATTGAGAGCATGTATCCGTTGGTTTCCTTCGATATTGCTCTGATTCGAAGCAAATCGTCTAGTCCTTGAGCTATGGTTTTTTGGCTGTAACCAGATAATTCGTGTAGCTTCGTAAAACTAATGGGGTGTTTTTCAGCTATTAAACGCATTATTCGGTAACGGGACTCGTTTGATACCAGTCGGAATATGTCGATAACCGTTTCTAGGTCTTTGGTATCTACGATTTTGGAGCTAATCTCCTCTTCCAGTATAATCCTCCCATTTTTTGTGATAATCCTCAATTTTCTAATTCTTGCTGTCAACTTATGATCCCACGTTAAATAGGGGATGATCTTCTTTAAAAGTTTACTTATTCTAAAGTTACTTACCAAAAAAGTAAGAGAAAAAAATTTTTAAAAAATAAAGAACATAAAGTCTAATCTAGTTTTAGTGAATTTCTTTTTACAAGTATTGAAAAGCTACCTTAATCTCAAGTTCTCCTTTCAAATTTAGGGAGGAACTAGAAAGGATCTTTGGAGCATCAACTTTATCGAATTGCCACTATTCTCTGTAAATTTGAAAATCTTGCCAAATAAGTAATTTTTAAAATACTGACAACCCAATAACCTTGTTATTTTACGAATGATGTTAATATGGCGATGTAGTTTCGTTCGATTCTGGGGTTAAGTTTTTTTGGGTTTGATGCGTTTT
>DXJA01000318.1 GCA_019056875.1 Candidatus Jordarchaeum madagascarense | reverse complement strand
ACACACCACAGACTTTTTAAGCCTAAAAACTAGAAAAAGGTAAAAGGAAAAAGTAATGGAGGTCTGGGATAATGGCTCTAACTAATCCAACTGCTGCAATCATTGCTATAGCATCCTTGGCCGCAATAACTATAGTGTATTTCATCATTATTTTCTATGCGTTTAGACGAAGAGAGGCAATGGACATCTACCAGTTAGGATTCGTAACCATCCCCACCTGATACATTTACTGGGGGGTAAACGAGTGGTATCTGTATCTAACAGTTCTCTATATATCCGGAGTAACCACCGTGTTCCCCTTTAAAGAGATATACTATGCTGGCGCTTGGTCCCTATCCGTGCTATGTCTCGTGGTGCCCTTTACAGCTTGGTCATGGTATCATTGGAGGGGATTTGAAGTGGATGAACCGGGACCGGTGTTAATGCTCAGAACACTGCTTATGCTGGCAAGCGGAGGAGCAATTGGTTGGATTGCGCAAGATCGAATAGCGGGATACTTGAGCGTTTGGGCGGTACCAATACTTCAACCCCTAAATGATGGTATGTGGCAATTCTGGGGTCTGATGATGATTTGGATGATTCCCCTATGGATAATCACAGCATACGTAGTCTATTTCTGGAAACCAAGAATTTAAATAAAAACAGTGTAACTATTACTTTGTACCTTTTGTATAATCTGCTTTCAAAGCAGAAAAAAGTAAATTCGAGATACACTGATTGTTGAAGGTGATGGGGAAGTGAACATTAACAGAAAGGGCGTAGTTGCGATAGTCTTCTCACTACTATTGTTTATAGTGGGGTTTTTTACCCAAACAAAGATAGTTATGGAACAGTACCTGTGGGCAATGACCGGCTTTTACTTAAATTACGTAATCGCAATGAATGACTTGATACTTACTGCTGAGGAATTGCTTAATGCACTTAATCCTTTCAACCATTTCATGGGTCAAGCTGCCAGCTTAATCTATGGAGCATTGACTTGCTATCTCTTAGGATCAATATTGCTCATAATTGGCGTAATCTTGATTTACAGGAACAGGTAGATCAATTCCAAGAGTTTTTCTCCTATACTCTACTCTTTTTTTGAAAAATATCATTGCGTATAGTTAATGTTTTACTCTTCTTGGTACCCTGAGCATAGGATAGGAGGTCTTTTACTATCTGGGCTTAATCCTCTGCGGAGTTGGAACATTCTCCAGATTTCGTCGCAGATTTCCTTGTTTTCACAGTTTGTACAGTCGTATAATGGAGCTGATTTCACTGGCCTTGATGTTCTCCAGGCTTCCTCTGTTACGTTGCCCAGTTCTCTTACGTCTTCCTCACTTGAGGTTACGAATATTACTTCGACGGCTTCTGCTCCGGGGCGGTTTTTCTTGAGGCTCATTATTAGTGCTCTTCCCAGAGTTTCTAGGGCAAATCCTTTTTTAACTGCTTCTTTGCTCACTCTGCTCCAGGCTCTTTGATGCTGAGGAACAGCTCTTAGCATGTAGCCCTCAAGATGGATGTCATGTTGATTACGCCTAAGTAGCCGATATTCCTCCGGTTCCAACTTCTTGAATCGGGTCAAGAGAATTTGGGCGAAAGGGAGTTGTCCTTTTGCTTCGGGAATGTCGGGACCCACAATTGTTATGTGGCCGTCCCTAACTAGTTTAGGATTCTCAGTCCAGAGAATAAGAGCTGCTGATGCGGTTTTAGGATTTCCGAGTTCGACAAAAGTGTCCTCCTTAAGAATTATTCCCGGTCCAGTGCTATGGGGAAGACTTCGGTTAAGTTCTTCCACACCTGTGAGGCACTGGATTTCTCTTATTCTCCGTCCATTGTTTTTCCATTCTTCTATACGTTGCCTTAACTGCCCTATGATTTTGTCAAAAATCTCCAATGGTTCACCTCCCGAAAGGACAAGGAATATTATTTTTGCTTTTTGATTTGCTATTAGTATGCTCCTCTACATTTTACTAATTTTGAAAACTTTTCCAAACTTTCTAAAATTTACCTCACTTAACTCCTAATTCAAGTAACCTACATTAATATTCTTGCTATACATTTATGGGACTCAATAATGGGGATTAAGTTTACTGCTCTCTTAAAAAAGGAAAATATACATATTTTAGATAAAAAGAAGTTTACCCCAATATTCAGGATTCCCGAAGGAGGGTACTGTTTTCGTGAATCGCTTTGATAATGTTATAAGAGCTATAGAATTCGAGTCTCCAGAATGGGTGCCTGTTTACCGCTTGCTCCTGAACCCAGAGAATCCTTGGATTGAAAGTGACTTTATCGAGGTGACTTGCACTACCCCCAAGGACCTGAGACCAAGTCGAAAGGGTGAGGACGAATGGGGGTGTGTCTGGGACAATCTGGGAGGGAAGACCATGGGTAACGTGGTGATTCACCCTCTTTCCTCCTTGGACAAACTGGAAGATTATAAGATTCCAGACCCATACCTGGAGGAGCGTTTCACTGATCCCATTCCCTACCGGATTGGAGAATTCAAATTCGAGATTCCAGGGTCAAAGGATCAGTATTCTTCATGGGCAGAAGATAGATACTTTCTGGGAAACTTGGATATCACTCTGTTTCAGCGTCTCCAGTTCCTTCGAGGAGCTGACACCATTCTCAAAGACATTTACCTGGAGAGGGAAAAAGCTGAGGAACTCGCAGACAGAGTAACCGATTTTTACTTGGGGTTAATAGATATGTGGAGTTCCATTGGAGCCCACGGGGTAATAGCCTACGACGACTTCGGAACCCAACAAGGATTATGGATGCGTCCACAAATCTGGAGAGAGTTCTTCAAGCCCCGCTACCGAAAGATGGTCAAGGTAGCTCATGATCGGGGGATGCACTTCTTCCTCCACAGTTGTGGATACATCTACGACATCATAGGGGACCTTATTGAAATCGGGCTAGACGTCCTCCAGCTGGATCAACCGGAACTCTCAGGCGTAGACCGTTTAGCAAAGGATTTTGGGGGAAATATTTGCTTCTTCTGTGTAGTGGATATTCAAAAAACCCTTCAGACCGCCACTAGCAAAGAAATAGAGGAAGCCGCGAAACACATGATTGAGATGCTCGGAAGCTTTGACGGCGGCTTCATGGGGAGGGCTTATCCTCAACCAGAAGCAATCGACCTTAAATCCGAAAGTGTTGATGCCATGTGCAACGCATTTAGAAAGTATGGAAAATATCCAAGAAGAAGTGTTTAACAATTAGTGGAGCACCCCCACAGTCCTTTTATACTCTCACTTTTTAAAAGCTTAGTTTTTTGTATATTCCTTTAACGGCTTCTAGGCTTGGTGCCTTACTTAGTAATTCGGTGATTGGCTTTCCAAGAGTGTCAAGCTTGGAGATGTTTTCGTCTTCTGGTACTACACCAAGCACCTTAAGCCCGAGCTCCTTTGCTTTCTCCTTTATTCCTCTTTCTTCATCTGGGCTTCTCACCCTGTTGATTACAAGCCCCACCTCATTGCAATTGGTATACCTCTGCGCCGTTTTCCTGATGGCCTCCGCGGTTTGAAGTCCCCTCATTGTAGGGTCAGTAACTATTAGGAGGCTGCTCACAGATCTAAAAACTTTCCTGTTTATTTGTTCGAGTCCTGCCTCACAGTCAACAACTGTTATGTCGAAATTTTTGGACAGGGCTTCAATAGCGTCTTTGAGCAGAGTGTTCGCCGGGCAGAAGCAGCCAGGACTCACAGGAGTACCAATAGCGAGAAGATTGAACCCTTTATCTTCAACAAGGGCTTCCAGCAAGTAGTAGTCAAGAGATTTCACTGTCTCCGCTCTAATCTCCTCATTACCCTCCCCCGCTGCTCTTATAATATCCTCTCTTACGTCTTCAAGGGTTCTATCCACCCTTAGTCCTAGTATTCTTGCAAGGTGGGACATTGAGGGGTCCCCGTCGATGAGGAGAAGACGAAGTTCTGGAATCTCTTTTAAAACAATTGCCAGAAGTGCTGTTATAACCGTTTTACCAGCCCCACCCTTACCAGAAACAGCAATTATCCGAGACTTCCTCAATAATAAGCCTCCAAGCCTACTTAATCCTACCAACAGTTTGTTAACCCAAAACTTTGACTTAATTCATTAACCAAAGATTTTAGATTCTCTCTTTGAATAGAAGCATTTTTATAATAGACATGGCGATGTAGTTTCGTTCGATTTTGCCTCCAAAAGGAGCGTTTACAGAGATTCTT
>DXJA01000317.1 GCA_019056875.1 Candidatus Jordarchaeum madagascarense | reverse complement strand
TGGGCGCAACACACCACCCGAACGCGTCACGAGTGTGTGCTCCCTCACACCCATAGAGAACCTCCTCGTACACCAAAAATAAAAACCCGCATTACTTTTGTGGAGCGCTATAAGTGAAAAAAATGCTTTTTCTTTTAGGTGTTTAGTGTTAAATGCCTGTTCTAAGGCGGTTAAGGGTATGGATGAGGTGCTAGATGAGTATGAACTCGCGAAACTGCTGGAGCATATTGCAGACTGTGTCACTGATGATGAATACGATGAGTTGGATAATCTTTTGTCCCGAGTAGATAGGTTGAGAGAAAAGGGGTTAAACGTTGATTTTAAAAAGGTGGTTCCGGTTTTAGTCGCCTATGCTGATAAGATTTCAGGTTATATCAAAAATGAGGAACGCGACGATGCCAAAAACGTAATGGAACGTCTCAAAATTTTCCTTGAAGATTTTGGTTTGTCCCTCGGAAAGGAAAGCGCTTCTCGAATTTCAAATGCCTATACCAATAAAATTACAGGTAGCATAAAAAATGAGGAACACTATGAGACTAAAGCCTGGATAGACGCCTTTAAGCAGTTTCTCAAAAAATTTAATCTAACCGCTGATCAGAAACAGGTTTCAAAGATTATTGATTCCCACGTTTCCCTAGTAAAGTCTTGCATCGACGCCAAAGAATTCGACAAAGCCGACAAACTCAGAGAGAAAATGAAAGAGTTAAAAAATATGATTGAACCTCTCACCCAAAGAACCGACCAGAAACCGTCAAACGATAAGAAACCAAAGGGCCTACATTGCGTCTACTGTGGAAAAAAACTGCCAACAGGAGCATCGTTTTGCCCTAATTGTGAAAGTTCACAGGACTGAGGAGTTAAATCAGACAAATATTACAATGGGATATATGGTTTTTGGGCTCTTTTGAGGGCTTCCAAGGCTCACCAGTTTCTTCATGACTGCTTATGGCGTCCTTAAGGTTGTTCTTTGAGGTGCTTTCTCTAGCTCTCCTACTTCCGCATCTGACAGGGGTGCTTTGATGCAAAGGTTTTTACTCCGAAAATTAAATATACGTCCTGAAACATGTTAAATCTTAAGGGTGGGTGTTAATGGTAGCAGATAAAAGGATCGAAGAAACCCTAAAAGTGTTAAACCTAAAGGTGTTTGAACAGGGTATAGAAAAGATTGCGGGAGCTTTTGACGAGTATACTGCGAAAATGGGACAAGAATTAGCTTTCATGAACCAAAGAATAACGAATATTGAGTGCAGATTAGATAATCTTGAGAAATTGGTCTCTTCCTCAAGCATTAGGAAAGAGGCTGCTCTGCAGATACCGCTTGAAACTGGGGCATCCTCGGAAATCGCATCATCAGAAAGTTTAACTCCCCCTCCTCTACCCCGGCAAACCGTGAAACGGCGTCTGGAACCTGCCAGTTTTGTTCCTGAAGAAATATCAAAAGTACGGAAACATCCGAGAGAGGGATTCAGAGGGTATATACCAGTCAGAGGCAGTATAAAAGAGGAGAAACATGTCCGAGCCTCGGTCTTCGCAAGAGAACTGAATAAACGCCAAGAAGTCGCTTTTGTAGCAGCTCCTGGAGAAAGAACGGTCACCATATCTCACAGTGTGAGGCGAGATACATCAGCCAATGAACCTATTAATATAAGTGGAAACACTTCAGAAGTGACCGCCCTCAAAAATAGGAAAGATATAGAGGAATGGTTACGCAGAACAGAGGTTTGCTTTAATGACCTTGACTTTAAAACACAGGAAGAAGTTATGCTGAACTACACACAATTAAAAGCATTTCTCTGCAAAGATAAGAAAGAGAAGGATTACACCTGTATGGTATGCCTCATCAAGGATACCATTGATTGTCCACTATACAAATTCTAACTCCGAATAATAGAAAACAGAGAGCGGTACATATCAATTGGTTACTGAATGGGGTTTTAGTACTATCCGAAGAAGAAGCAGCATGTGAGTTTCTTTTTAACTCGAAACCAGTAAATCCTATACTATTCCATAAATGGTGGTTTTTTTTCCCAGATTGATGCTCAATCATAGGTCTTTGACAGTAGTTTAGCATGCTGCAGTCATCCTATGAGGGGGGTATAGTTGTGGGATCTAGAAAAATGTTAATTACTTGGAACGCTTTTTTTCAAGGTCAAGGAAATCAGAGTTGACTATTGTTCTGGAGGATGAAAATTGCGTTTGCTGGAAACCAATGCTGGTAGCAAAGTGATTCGGGGAAAAGATTTACTTTTTTACAGCGTATGTATAGAAAGTGAGCATCCGGATATTTTTATGGAGTTAAGTCAGGGTAGGACTGCTTTATGGGTTTGCTTGGAGCTGGAACATATTAATATGCTGGTTTATAAGATTGCCAGTATGTTGAGGCTTTATGAGCCGCCTAAAACTATTTCTGTTTTAACTGTTGATGGTTCTCCTCATTGCATTCAGCTGCACTACGCGGTAGAGGAGGCGAAGAAGATTTCTGGTTCCAGTGTAGAAGTAAAACACTTTGTGATTTCTAATGGTGCTGTTAATGAAGTCTCAGCCCAGACGGTTAAGAAATCAAGATATTTGGGGAAATTAGAGAAAAAGTAGTCTATTTATATGTGATAAAAATAATTGAATTCTAATTTTTTTAATATATAGTTGATTAAATTTATGGAAAAATATTATTTGCTTTACCATAAACT
>DXJA01000316.1 GCA_019056875.1 Candidatus Jordarchaeum madagascarense | reverse complement strand
TATTGATTTGAAATGGTTGTCAGGGGGTGATTTTTCGGATATTAAGAGCAAAATTCTCCAAGCTAGGGTATTTATTACGGTTTCCAATTTTTAACTGACAAAGTGTTATCTTGAAAAAAGATTGAAAGAGTAACAATTCCTCTTCAAATCTACCACCTTTGACCCTGAAATTGCAGGAATATCTCTTTTTATCCTAATACTAGTGAAACTTGTAACATTCTAATTTGAGAAACAAAATTAAAACTGATTTAAAATGGACAATATCTATAGACATTTGGCATAAAGGTTTACAATTTTAAAATTTTAATTTAGTAAGGTTTTGGAAATTTTGTGTAAGAGAGTTATTTTTTGATTTGTATTTGAGTTCTTTTATTTTTTCTTTACAAGCAGCTGTGGCTACTATAGTACAATTGTCTGTTTCGAATTTTTCACTGTTTACCAAGCAAATAGGCTCCAAAATTTTTCTTTGCAGATATGGGCAGGGGATATTATGCAGTTTTTCTATGATTTGACTCTGAATGGTAACGCTGATCTCGCTTCTGTCCGCGATAAATTTCTCGAATAACTCTTTGTTATCCAGTACCACTTCTAGAATGCTTTTTTCGATGGTTTTGAGTAATTCAGGGTTTTCTAATTCGAGAACAATTACTAGATACCAGGTTTTTTCTCCGGTTGTGAATTGTTTCAGATGGGCTTTTAGGTTTTGAAAGTTTATTGACTGGGGTTCTTCACCTGTAATGTATTCCCAAAATTTTTGGGAGGCTGAGAGGACGCCTCCCACGATTTCAGGGTCCGCTTCTATTGAGCCCAATTTTACGCTGAGGGGACATATTCCGTCGGGGTTTATTATGTAAATGTTGTGTATTATCAATATGTTCAACCCGGTTTATTTCTGGAGTGTTAGATTTTTTCTTTTTTGAGTATTTGAATCCAACTTAATGTTAAACATTTTTTTATAACTTAATTACATTGTTTCATTTAAGTAATCGAAAAAAATTCACCACGAAACTTAATAGGTGTATAATCTTTTATTGGTCTCAAGTGATGAAGATGAAAAAATCCAAGTTGGAACACGATTTTGGCAGCATCGTAGGAAAGGAGAATGTGATAGTCACCGATAAAAAAGAGAATGAACATCTAGTCGATGCCCCATGGAGCTCCACTATTTTGAGCCTTGGATTTAAAATTACACCAGACGCTATAGTGAAACCCCATACCACGAGAGAAATAGTTGATATAGTCAATTACGCCTTTGACAAAAAGATTCCACTGATTCCCCGGGGAGGAGGAACATCCGCACTCGGAGAGTCACTGCCCATAAAGGGCGGAATTGTCATTGATATGAAGCGAATGAATAAAATTGTAGAAATTGAGGAAGATAAAAAAACATTAACAGCAGGAGCAGGTGTTTCCTGGAGAAAAATAAACACTAAACTGAAGGAGAAGAGATTCGCTGTGGGGGTAAATCCCTTAAATGAAAATTCAACCTTGGGGGGATTTATTAGTAAAGGGGGCTACGGAATAGGTTCGCTCAAACATGGTTCGATCGGAAACCAGATAGTTAACCTGGAAGTGGTGCTGCCAGTCGGCCTCACTATCAATACTGGGTATTCCAAGTCTCATTTTTCCTACGGATTTGGATATAATAATAGTTGGTTATTCACAGGTGCTGAGGGAACGCTGGGAATAATAACAGAGGCTACACTAAAGATATACTATCAAAACAATCTGAAGGTGACAGTACACAGAGTCCTAGATGAGGCGATTTTTCAAGCTTTGAGTGAAATTACTCGGTCAGGTAATTTAATATCTCTAATGTTCTTAGACGGAGAATTAGCTAAGACCGAACTGAGCACCGAAGCGGAGAGGGGAGTACTCTTGTTATTATCTGAAGAGAGAAGGGAAGAACCTACCTTAGAAAAACAAAAGGGAGCCATTTCAGTATCAGAAGAAGATTTTAACCTGTGGGATAAGCTCCAAAAGTTTTATGGTCCAGAGAGGTTTGGAGGCGAAGTATTCCTGCCAATTAATGGTTTACACAAGATTTTTGAAGTGATCCGTAAGTTGAAGGAGAATTATCGACTTCAGGGGCTGGTTGGGTTTTTGGCAGATTCCGATTCAATTATACTACGCCTTATTTGTAATGAAGAGGAAATTGGGTTAAAGAGAATTGCTCTTATTGGAGATTTTGTAAGGGCGGCTATCAATCTCGGTGGCAGGCCATATGGCTCGGGTGTTTGGAATAGTTTCTGGATGGAGGAGGTATATGACATTAACACCTTAAAATTGATGAGAAAGATAAAGGAGCAGATTGATTCCCAAAATATTATGAATCCCTACAAAACCATTAACTATCCGAAAGCCAGAATAGGAATTACAACCGGTCCTCCACTATATCAGACAACAACTTTCCTAGAAAAAATTTTCAAAAAAATTGGTCTATAACGGATAAACCTCATAAAATAATTGAGTAAACCATCAGAATAGTTTGTGGTTACCTAGAAAATATTTTTGAAGCTGGTCCGTTTTTCCAAGTATCATTGGATTTTAATTTTCAGGGTTTCTGTTAGGGTGGATAAAACCACTGTGGTTTTAGTGTTTAGTATTCCTTTTATTGAGTATATTTTTGTTATTACTTGTTCAAGGGTGGTGGTGTTTTCGGTTTTAACTTTCAAAAGTATGTCTTCATCTCCGGTAACTGTATGGGATTCGAGTATTTCGTCGATTTTTCCAAGTTCTTTTATGACCGTGTCTCCATTAGAAATTGCGTGATTTATCTTTATTCCAATAAAGGCAGTAACGTCCTTGCCAAGTTTTTTACTATCAAGAATGGCTGCGTATCCATTAATTATACCTTCTTGTTCGAGCTTGGAGATTCTCTCGTGAACCGAGGGTGAGGCCAGCTTAACCTGTCTCGCAATTTCGGCTACTGGTTTCCGCCCGTCATCTTGAAGTATTTTCAGTATCTGAAAATCAATCTCATCAAACTTGGGCAAATACTCCACCTCTCAAGCTACCAATAATTTATTCATGTTTTTATATAATAGAACTTCATACTTCCCTATTAAAGTTTGAGTAACCTTTTTAGAAAATTAAGAAGATTCGGCAGAAGCGGTTTTACATTATTAGAGGTATTTGAATAAAAAGTTATTATTTTAATGAAAAAGGCTTAATAATATCTAAGATTTTAAGGCTACTATACTGGAGGAAATTATTTGAAGCTCAAAACATTAGGCGGATTAATCTTTGTGGTACTAACGTGGGGCTCCTCATTCATATTCATTAAGTTTGGTTTACAAGACATGCCGCCAATCACATTTGCAGCTTACCGCTTTCTCTTGGCTTCCAGCATTCTTCTCCCTTCCCTGCTACTAAAAGGGAAGTACAAAAAGGTTTTGAAATTTACCAAAAGAGAAATTTTATCCGTAGCCGTTCTAGGCATTATCACCGTTTTCTTTTACTATATTTTTGAGTTTTATGGATTACAATACGTTCCCGCGGGGCAAGCTTCAGTCATCATTAACACTGACCCGATAATTGTTACAATACTTGGAGCCATATTTCTGGGGGAACTTATTACAAGGAGAAAGGTTTTGGGACTTATTTTAGGATACTTGGGAGTCACACTCGTGGTTATAGCCACTAACCCTACTCTATCGGGAAGCATTTGGAGCCTTGTGGTACTTGGTGCCGCGTTTTCATGGGCTGTCGGTTCCCTTCTCGCTAAGAAAATTGCGCAAAATATGGATTCCTATTTGATGACTGCAACATCAGTTCCTTTTGGAACAATTCTACTGTTTACCGCAGCTTTTATCACTGAAGGATTTGTTCCACTCAGCAGACTCTCCGGTTTGAGTTGGACCTCTCTAATCTTTCTGGGAATAGTGTCCTCGGTTATGACTTTCTTTGTTTGGTATGAGGTTCTTCACGATATAGAGGCATCAACCGCATGCATCACACTACTTCTAGTGCCTATAGTAACCACAATCCTGGGTGCAGTTTTACTCTTCGAATTTTACACAGAAATAAGCGTATTGGGAATTGCTCTAACCCTTTTGGGAGTATACTTAGCGCAGAGCCAAAAGAACAAAAAAACAGCAAAACCGGACATAATACCGTCAACAGAACCTAAGACCATTTCCCCAAAAATACAAATTGTCAATAAACTGCTCAGAAAAATTAACTTTGAAAATCTAAAATTTCAAAAACCATAATTGAAAGCACCGTCCGACTTGTAGTAGGTAATATCGTAAATGTTAAGTAGCACAAGTAAGTTGTGGAAATATATCAAAATGTTTGTGTGGTGTCTCTTTTGTGGTTTACCAAAACTTCTAGAATTAGTGAAAACGTTTATCTAGTAGATGTGAACATGCACGGAAAACCGGGTTCCACTTCGGTATTTTTGGTTAAGGGAGAAAAAGTAGCTATTCTAGACACCGGCTCTAATAGCACCGTTGAAAAACTGGTTGAAGGAGTATCGAATCTGGGAATAAAGAGGGATGAGGTGGTTTACATTATGCCTTCTCATTGCCACTTTGATCACGCCGGAGGCGCGGCTTACCTGGAGGACGAGTTTCCCAACGCCAAGGTTCTGGTTTCAGAGAAGGATTCCAAGCGTCTCACTGCTCCCTCAATAATTGAGAAGCTGATTGAAGGAGGGAAGGCAACCTTCGGCGACCCCAATATTGAAATGAAGCCCATAAAGAATTTTGACATCGTTAGGGAGGGCGACACGGTTGATCTGGGTAAGGGTGTGGATATTCTAATTCTGGATACCATAGGACATTCAAGAGACCACATAAGTTTTTATGAGCCTAAAAATAGATTCATGTTCGTTGGAGACGCTGCGGGTATACACATGCCCAAGACGAATAAGATCACTCCCACAGCGTTTCCCCCAGAGTTTGATTTGGAAATCTTTGTGGCAACAATAAAGAAAATTGAATCCTATCAACCGGAGATCATAGGCTTCGCCCACTTCGGAGCCAAAGCAGCACGCGAAGGCTACCTATCCTTAAAGGATACAGTTAAAGCCACTTATAAGTGGAAAAATGACCTAATTAAAGCTTACAAAGAAACCCCCGATCTTGAACACGTAACCGAATTTATCGTTGAAACCTACGGGGAACAGCTTAACGAATTCGCTCCAAACCACGCAAGAGATTTAGCACGCTCGCTAGCACAGGGCTTTTTACCAATGGCAAATCAAAAATGAACCAACAGTTAGACCGAAAATCATTATTCTTTTTACCAATCACATCGGTCATAATAGGAAATCAATCCAGCAGGATTTATATTAATACAAGACTAACGTTTAAACATAAGATAATTAATATTGCTCCAAAAAGGATTTGTAATAAATTATAAAACAGGTAGGGTAACAAGGTAAAATAATTGGATAAATGTTAACGGGTTTCCGAAAAGAGATGGTTTGATTTGGAAGTCATTATTCTCGGAAGTGGCGACACTGTTGGAACTCCGAAGTTGAATTGTACTTGTGAAACATGTACCTTAGCTCGGCAGCAGGGTATTCCGAATGCTCGAACACGTTTTGGAATAATTATACGCGACCCGGAGAGAGATAGGAATATCTCCATTGATACTGGGCCTGATCTTAGAGCTCAACTGATTAGGGAGGGGATAAATAGAATAGCAGCGGTCCTCTATACTCATCACCATTATGACCATATATTGGGATTCAGCGAATTTTATCGTGTTCAACAATTCATTAAGGTTTTCGGATTAAAAGAAACACTTGATTTTGTACTAGATAAAATGGGGTTCAAAATAATCAACGCCAAGCGTAAAGAGATAAAACTCTACGAACCCATTGATTACCACAATATCCAGTTTCAAGCCTTTCCCGTCTATCATCCCAGCTGGAACGTCACCCATCCAGCATCACAGATACAGCCTATAGGCTATACTTTCAATATTAACGGCAAAAAACTTGTAATTACTGGTGACACTGGAGTGAGAATTCCAGAGGAATCCCTAAAAATAATGAGTAAACCAGATCTTCTAATAACAGATGCATTCATAGATAAACCAGCCCACTTCCTAGACCATCACATGACTGTAAACGAGGCAATAGAACTAGCAAATAACCTGAAAGCCAAAAAAACGGTACTGGTTCATCTTGCCCACATGAATCCCCCACATGAAAAATTACAGGAAAAAGTTGATCCTACTACAGAAAAAATTTTAATTGGATACGACTCGCTAAAAATGATCTTATAGACAAAGTATAGTTAGAAAAATAGGTAATGTACTCTACAGGAAGGAGTTAGGGGGGTTAACGGTGCTTCTCCGTTGGATTACCACACCCTTTCAGGTTTTCGGGATGTGGCTCATTTCCAACCCCCGGTTTTTAACATCGCCCTCGAAAGCTCACAGGGGCATAATTGGTTACATAGAGCTTTCGGAGGAGGAACCCTGAATAATCCACGTTGGGTTTCTCGGGGAGGAATTGGTAAGCTGTTTTGTGAACATAGAATTGGATATCGGTGCCGTTTAGATTGCCCTTGTTTTCGAATCCTTCAACATCCAGAATCTCTTTTTCAGGGTACACATCAATTCGGATTTCTATTTTGCTGCTGCCTCAGGAGTAGACTCTGCCCGCCCATATGGCTAAGGCGGGTTTTTCTCTGTTCTGCGATATCGTTTCTGATGCTTTGGCGATGTATTGTTTTGCATTATTCGTGAGAGTTATTTCCAAATTAGTCACAACTTTTTATTTCTGGTTATTCCCGATTGTTCACAGTTAGTACACCAATGCTAACAATACAAATAACTTTTCATATATAACTTTTTCCGCTAAAAAATTAGGAAAAGAAGAATATAAAAATTCTTACAGGATATCGCCGGTATAAACAGAAAAACCAATCGTTTTGATAAAAATAGACGAGCCTTCTGAGTATTATTGTTG
>DXJA01000031.1 GCA_019056875.1 Candidatus Jordarchaeum madagascarense | reverse complement strand
TACAAATAGAATTAAAAATATTTGAATTAGCTAAATCATATATAAAAAAGCAATTGTCTCAACTTCAATGTTTAGGAAGTTATTCGTAAATTTTGTAGAATATAACTCATGCTGCGGAGCATTTATCCAAATATCAAATGCTACTGTAATTGATATTAAAAACTATGGTACTAAAATCGTTCCAGTAGCTATTAATGAGGGAATCATTGCAGATATTGAAAAAGGGTTCTGATTTTTTTGAGGCGAATTACACTATTATAAAAGTAGATATCAAAAATCACAAAGACTGTGATTTGTTTAATGTTCAATTCGAGTAGAAACTTAATTTGAGAATCAACTCAAAATTTCAAATAGCTCATAAAGATTATTTATAACAAAATCTGCTTTTACCGTAGTTTTGATTCGGGAACGCACTATCACGGCGGTAAAGGCCCCCGCTCTGGTTCCTGCAATAATGTCACTATCCTTATCTCCCACCACTAACGCCTCTTTAGATGAGCTGTTTAACTCTTTGATACCTTTAAGAATTCCGTAGGCTTCCGGCTTTGCATTTTTTTGGTTCACAGTTCCCAGAGCAATAATGGAACCAAAATACTTGGTTAAATTATAGGTGTCTAATTCCAAAAGCGCCAGTTCTACGGGGGTATTAGTAACAATTCCCAAAGAAAATTCTTTAACCAAATCCGCCAAAACAGCAACATCTTCATATGGTTTTATTTCATTGATCTCCATAAGCCTCTGGCGTGCCTCTAAATCCCTCCGGTCAAAAACCTTCCAAAAGTAGTCTAGATTTCGTAATCCCCACGATTTTAAAATCTCCTGATAATACTTTCCACTCTCCCATAACTGATCCCTCTGCTCACGACTAGGAACTTTACACCCAATTTCCATAAGAGATTCCACAAGCAACCGGTCAAAGAAATCACCATCGGGGATATCTATAAGTGTTCCATCCAAATCAAAAATAATTGTTTTAATTTTTTTTCTCATACTTGGGTCTCCCAAAATTTAGCCTACAAAATAGACTAATGACTAATTGTTTTTGAATCTTATTTAAGTAGATTAGTGGGTGTTGCGATAAAATCTTTTATGGTTTAATTTTTCTTATTAACAAAATTTAACCTCTCACTGATTAAATATTAAGATTAAAAATGAGAAAGGATGGGACTCAGTTTTCTGTTAGTTTTTGATTCTCTACTAGACTTGGTGCACGCCACCAGAGAATCAGCAAGTATATTGCAATCGCCAAATATGCTAATGCCCAAGGAGTACGCAGAAGAAGTTCTCCAAGACTTGTCGGTATTGAGTAGGCGTGGATTATTCCGAACAGTGCCAGTGGAACTGATATAGCTGCAAACACGAAAGCTCTTCTCAAACGTCTATGGTTCAGGTCTGAAGCTATACTTCCCCAGATTAGTCCCACTGTTGCTGCTCCGAGTCCAAGGAATACGATTCCGGACCAACCGAAAGCGGCGCTTGAGTAGCTAAACGTTTCATTTAACCCGTAACCGTAGAGACCGAGATACTGGGCGAGTGGGATTTGTATCGGTATACCTGCAATGTTTATGGTTATGAAAAATATGTTGTTCAATAATTGGTAAGGCGTTGTTGCCGTGCTCATTAATGCTCCAGTGTAAGCGTTTTTAAAATTATTAGTAATCATAAGAGTTAACACTGTGAAGAAATGCGGAATCATTGCTAACAATACAGCGAATAAATCCCCCCAAATTATGAAATCGGGGCTGTTCCTTTTTTTGTTTTCTTCATAGATTTCCTTAAAGGCTTGAACCACAATCAAGCCTCCGATTAGCAAAAGTATTGGCACGGTAACATTACTTGGAATAACCATTGGTACAAAGAATAGAATCCCACACCAGACTATTGCTGCGGTAATGATTCCATGCAGCAGAGAGTATCCAATTCCTGCTCCCATTCTAACATAACTCGCCGATCCCACATAGTTCACTGTGGGTGTCCATCCCCCAAAGGGTGTTCCAAGCAGACTACTGCATCCGTCTATGAGCATAGTGGTTTTTGCAGAATATCCATATTTATCACACCAAAGTTCCAAGATCTCCGGATCCTCTATTCCCAGCTCGTGAGCGATTTCAAGATTTCCCGATTTGTTATTGGCATAACTCTCTAAGGCGTCATAAATTTGGAAGGGGACAACAACCGCAATAACCAATGGTAGGGCCTGTAATCCTCTACCAAAAAGTTCTGGTCTTAGGCTAGGGAGCATAAAATTGAAAGCTTGCGGATAGAAGTAATTTAGTGCAAGTGAAAATTGGTGAGTGTAAGCCAGCACGCCCCAAAATTGGGGACCCGCGCCACCCCAAATCTGTGCCCACATCTCGCTAAAATAGAAAAAGGGGTCACCAGAGGGACTACTAGTTCCCAGCCATAGAATATTGATAACGACAAGGATTGATCCAACAAATATCGCCAAAAGATTAGTGGGAATTTTCTTAAAAATCCTCAAACGAGATATTATTCCCGCTAATAAAATAAACAGTACTACAAACCCAATTGTGGGTGAAAGATAAGGCCATCCATATTGAGCTCCATAAATCCCATTGACTGGTCCTCCGGCAATATAACCCAAATAGTTAAGGATGAGCCAAGCGAAGCCTATTCCGGCGATTGTTCCTAATACTCCCGCTGTGGGGATGTGTTTCCTTATGTATTCTATCAAGCCAAAAGCGATGATGATTTCGACGATAGAACTAAGAAAATTGGCTAAAATTGCAATAGAAATCGCGGTGTACAAATCCACGCCGAAAGTCGTTTGAGAAAGACCGATAATTGCACCCAGAAACAGGAACAATCCGGGTGCACTTACTCCAAAGGGTAGTGCGGTGTAGGTTTTACCTGTTTCCAAGGTTCTTTTATATGCGTAGTAACTATGTGCAAAATTTCCGATGAGAACTTGTAATGCCCCTGCTCCAAGGAGGGCGGAAATCACGCCCCAGGGTTTATGGGGATAGAATATTTGAAAGTCAGGGAGCAAAGAATAACCCTGAGGAATCAACACGGGAATTTGGGCTCCAGAAAAATTAATGACTCCAATTAAATCAATTGGGGCAATGTATATTCCCGTAAGAGCTGAGAAGTACCAAGCGGGCATATATTGTAGGCTCCAAATAACTGGGAGTAAACCAACAAGCAGTATGAATAGGGCAAAATTATCTGCAAATAGAGCAATGGTTCCATTAATATCGTTCCGGTTCCAAATTTTAATGGATCCTCTGTTGAAGAGGCTATGAAGGAAATCAGTAACTGAGGGTTCACCCAAAGCAACCATTTCTGGAAGTGACGGTTTTTTTCTAGCTCTATCAGACAATTTTAGCACCGATTTTTTAACATTTTTTTAAAAATATATTAAAAGTGTAGGGCTTCAAAATAAAGCTTAGCCTTAACAAGGGATCCACATGTTTTACATTTTGAAAAGATTTCCTTTGGCTATTTCCAATGTAATACCCTTCTTTGCTGTTGTTCTGCCTATGATTTGAGCTTGGGTTCCGGCTTTTTTACAAATTGATATTACAGTGTCAGAGCTTTCTTTAGGCACAACAACAACGAATCCCACTCCCATGTTAAATGTTCTATACATTTCATGGTCACCAGTTTTTCCCGCCTGCTTTATGGCCTCAAAAACAGGTTGTGGTTCGGGTAACTGGTCGAGATACATTCCGATTTTCCCATAACAGATTCTATTAAGCTTTGAGAATGCTCCTCCAGTTATGTTTGCAAGGCCATGTACTTCGGCCTTTTCCAGAATTTCCAGAATTTCCCGAACGTAAATTTTGGTGGGTTCAAGTAAGGATTCACCCACACTCTGATTTGAATTCGGCAAGGGGTCGAACACGTTGAATCCCGCTGTATCCAGAAGTGCCTTTCTTGCGAGAGAAAGACCGTTTGAATGGATTCCGCTACTCTGTAGACCAATCACCATATCGTCAGCCACGATTTCTCTACCCGTTATCACTTTATCTTTATAAACCACGCCGATACTCATGGCCGCTAAATCGAATCCCTTACCCTCGACGGCACCCTTTATTACGCCCGGCATTGTGGCGGTTTCCCCACCCAGTATCGCCATACCCGCCATTTCAGCCCCCTTGACCAGACCTCGAACTATCTGCCCAATCATTTCCGGATCCGTTTTCTCTACTGCCAAGTAATCTACAATGGCTAGAGGTTCAGCACCAAGACAGATTAAATCATTTGCATTCATGGCTACACAATCAATTCCCACGGTATCATATTTATCCATTAACTGAGCAATCAAAACCTTGGTACCCACTCCATCGCTGTGAACAGCTAACGCTCGACCAGAACCGATATCTATTAGGTTCGCGTAGTGCCCATACTCTCCCACCACCTCACCAAATCTCCCTCTTCTGAGTGAAAAGGTTTTTTCGATTAATTTACCGATAATTTTGTGGCTTTCACTCGCCTTAACCAAATCAACTCCTGCGTCTCGGTACGTTAAATCTCTTTTTTCCAATACTCACACCTAACTACAAGAAAGCTAACCTTTTTATAAAAATTTAGCTAAAAAGCGAACACATTGAACATTTCACAAGAAATTTTTCAAATTATGTTAGACACCATCCTAGCAAATATTAAGATGAAAACAAAAGCGGCGTTTGCAAAAACAATCCAGCCATACGCAGGATTAAGAGTCGTGTAAATGAAAGAAATTGGAAGAGTTATAATAAAAGGAATTACCGAAAGGGTCAAAGAGACCCACTCAAAAGAGATGGCAATTAGAAGAGAATCAACAAGCCAAACCACTAAAATTATTTGCAACCCCCACTCTACGAATCCACTTGCCAAATTTATGGTATTTATAGACCGAATAACTAAAGGCAATTGAACCAGAACCACCAAAATCAAAAAAATGGCAATACTGAGAATTCTACCCGTTATCCTAGCCAAAACAACCACCACCAAAATATACCGATAATACCCTATAAAAAACCCTTCTAAACATCCTCCAAGTTTTTACCTCCATTTTTTGGTTTCTCTAAAAATTTAATGTGTATCTCAAGAAAATTTTTTAAATAAAAACAAAAAGTTTTGATAATTTATAAAGCACTATATTCATAAGACAGTATTTCCCATATTAATGGTAAGGATAAACATCAAGGGGAGAAAAAATGAGCAAAGTCGAAGTAAAGCGTTGTGGGTACTGTGGAGCCCCGTTCTTATCCAGCCATGAGCGATGTCCAAATTGTGGAGAAATCCTCGACTTCGAAGTACATTCATCCAAAAATAATGCGACATTAGTTATACCTTTGGCCAGAGCCTCCAAAAATTCCAAAAAAGAAAAGCAGTCATTTATTCCAAGCAGAATAATAGAAGAAAGTTGTGATTTAGAACAAACCTTAGAATCTCACAATTTTCTTGGAACTGGTTTTTTGGTAAATATAGTGAGTTCGAAAAATACTATTCAATACGAAGTAAACACTCTAGGCAAAGAGTTTCTAGGATTTGTAGAATGTGAAAACACATCGTACGGGATGATGATGAGGGTTCGAGACGCCAAAGGAATAATAATTAATACGGTTGAGGGAAATCCACAATACACCCAGTATACTATTATGGATCGTTGCAACAAAAAAATCGGAGCCATGCAGCAACAAGGAGTTTTAAAACAAAGCTACCTAATAGACTCCATAGATGATAATCTGAACCTTAAAACCCAAGGAGACCCGACAAAAAAGGAATACTCCTTAATAAAAAATGGTCAAACCTTCGTAAACATCCTTAAAACTTCGCCAGAAACATACAAAATAGAAGTAAAAAATAAAGTAGACAGAAGAATACCCTTACTTTTCTCAATGGTCATAGACGCTGCCCAAAGAAGAAAAAAGTAATCCACCCACCCATAAAAAATTCAAGATAGGCTAATACAGTAAAAATCGAAAGCACTAGTTGAAACTAAATATTAT
>DXJA01000315.1 GCA_019056875.1 Candidatus Jordarchaeum madagascarense | reverse complement strand
TTTATGAACATACATTTAATTATTACTTATCTTGAAGGCTACTCTAAAAATTTTTCGGGAGGTAAAAGCGGAGTTCACACATAATTGGTTGAGAATTCAAAATCAGAAAAAAAGGAGTATCCTTATAGTATTCTGAAATTTTCTTTTAGAGTATTTAAAACCACATGCGTGTTGGCTCTTTCCACATAGGGAATGGATAATAGACCTTTTGTGAACTCGCTCAGCTCGTTTCTATTTCTGAACTTAGCAACAATAATGGCGTCCACGGTTCCGGTTACATCGTAAACTACACAGGTGTGAGGGTTTTTGGAAATTTCTTTGTCTACCTCCAGTAATTTGCCTTGAGAAACAGTAATTTCAGTTACTACTGTCAAGTCATATCCTAGTTTTTCGTGATCCAAAATTGCGGTGTAGCCGTTTATTAGCCCCTCTTCTTCCATTTTTTTGGTTCTGGTTACCACAGTTCCCACCGATATCCCAATCTTTTTTGCTATCTCTCTGTGAGACTGCCTTGCATTTGCTAATAATTCTTCGATTATTTTCTTATCTATATCGTCTATCAAGGATTATAACACCACCTAAAAAAGTTAACACTTATCAAATATTTAATATTTTTCTAAAAAGGTGAACAAATGTTCAGAAGTAGTGCACCAATTAAACAAACAACTTTCACGGTTATTCCAAAGAGTGAAATGTCAAGTCTTTTTTGAGAAATGCAAAAGATTATACAAAGTTTTTAAAATTAGACAAGTAGCAGTTATAACAAACCAAGTACCTATAGTTTAATTTCGAAGGATTAATATCTCAAACTCTAAGAATAGTAATATTGTTGCCTTTCATGGGCGGTGTTTGGATTGAGTGAAGAAATACAGATGTGGACTGAAAAATACAGACCTAGACACCTAAGAGAGATAGTGAACCAGAAGGAAATAGTGAAACGCTTGGAGGGATTCGTCGCCCAAAAAGATCTGCCACATTGCCTCTTCGCAGGTTCCCCGGGCACTGGTAAAACTACTGCTGCTCTCTGTATTGCTCGTGACTTGTTTGGGGAGTATTTTCAGGGAAATTTTCTTGAGCTAAACGCAAGCGATGCCAGAGGAATCGACGTGGTGAGGACTACGGTTAAGGATTTTGCTAGAACAATGTCCTTGGGAGACATTCCATTTAAGATCCTGGTTTTGGACGAAGCTGACGCACTCACCACGGAGGCGCAACAGGCTCTGAGACGTACTATGGAGCGTTTCACACGTACCTGCCGTTTCATCTTGATTGTGAATTATTCTAGCAGAATAATTGAACCAATACAATCTAGGTGTGCCCTTTTCCGTTTCCCCCGCCTTGATAGAGAAGATATTATTGGTATGCTCAAATTAATCTCGGATAGAGAGGGGGTGAAACTTAAGGATGAGGGGATTGAGGCGGTTTTGTATGTGTCTGAGGGAGACATGCGTAAGGCGATTAACACTCTTCAGGCTGCTTCTGCTCTCGGCGAATCAGTTAATGCGGACTCAGTTTACAAAGTTACGGGTAAGGCGAGACCGGAGGAAGTTAGGGAGATGCTGAGATTAGCTTTGAATGGTGATTTTGTTCAAGCTAGGAAAAAATTACATGAGCTTTTGATAATCTATGGTCTTTCAGGCCTTGACGTTGTTAGGCAAGTTCATAGGGAAACCTTTGACATTGATATTCCGGAAATCTGGAAAGTACGTATAGCAGATATTGTGGGTGAGATTGATTTTCGAATGAGTGAAGGTGCTCATGAAGAAATCCAGTTAAGCGCCCTACTTGCTCAATTCAGCCTGGTGGGTAAAGAGATAGGGAAAAATAAGTCGTAATGGTGGTTTAATGAGTTTACCCTGGACTGAAAAGTATAAACCTCTCAAATTATCCCAAGTTGTGGGAAACGATAAGGCATTATCCCAACTAGTAGATTTTTTGAAGAATTGGAGGAGGGATATGGGTAAGAAGGCTCTATTGCTCCATGGTTCTCCCGGCAATGGTAAGACCGTTTCTGTTTATGCAGCGGCTAGGGATTTAGAGTTGGAAGTTGTGGAAGTAAACGCGAGTGATAAAAGAAACTTGGACATGATTCAGCGTACCGTTGGCTCAGCAGCAACCATGAGCACCCTATTTCCGGTTAAGGGTAAAGTAATATTGATAGACGAAATAGACGGGCTGAGTGGAACCGAGGATAGGGGAGGAGTGGGAGCTATAATATCGGTGATTAGGAATTCTGAGCATCCCATTGTGCTTACCGCGAATAATCCTTGGGATCCAAAGTTCTCATCACTAAGGCAACACTGTAATATGATATCTTTTAATAAAATACGAAACCCCACCATTATCAAAGTGCTCAGGGGATTAAGTGAGCGTGAGGAGATTCAAGTGGATGATTCTGTTTTAGAGGCTTTAGCTAATAACGCTGAGGGAGATTTGCGTGCAGCGATAAACGATTTACAAGCTCTAAGCCAGAACAAAACCAAGTTAACAATGGAAGATGTGGAACTATACTCACGAGACAAAATAAAAAGCGTGTTTGAGGTACTTGCCAAAATGTTTAGGGAGAGAGACTCCCGAGTAATATTGAGAGAGATTTCCTCAACTGATGTGGATTACGAGATGATGATACATTGGATTAATGAAAATATTCCCCAGCATATGAGGGAGCCTAAAGAACTGAGTGATGCGTATAACATGATATCCAGAGCAGATGTTTTCCTGGGCAGAATTAAAAACAGACAGCACTGGGGCCTGCTTTCCTATGTTTTTGAACTCATGTCTGCCGGTGTTTCATTATCAAGAACGGTTAGTGAACCACATTATGTTAATTATCAATTTCCGAGCTGGATAAGGAATCTGAGTAGAACCCGGTCAACACGCAGCAAGTTATCATCCATAGGGATGAGAATAGGGGGTAAGTGCCATACCTCCTCAGCGGGAGGAGTTGAGTATTATCTACCCTATTTAGAAGTGATTTTTAAAGCCGATCCCAAGCTTGCTGCTAAGATATCAAAGTGGTTTGGGTTCGAAGACGAGCTTATTGAAAACATTGTGGACGATAAGAGAATATACAATAAGATAATAAAAGAGTTAAAGGAGGAGTAAGTCAACTAGCCTTTTCAAGCTCAGATATCATTGAGGAACACACTTGGGCTCTTATCCGAGAGTGGATAAAGTTTTTATACAATTCTTTTAAGAACATTTTTTTGCTTACTTCATCCACCTGAAAGTCGAAGGAATATTTTACGTCAAATAGGATTAGACCCTCAGGATCTGCGGGAGCTATTCCTCCCCGGGGTTTATAATTTGGATCCAACAATTCTTTGAGGTATTGTATGGGTTTTTCGCCCAAGCCGACTAGACGGATAGCGGTCACCGTTTTGCGTATCATTTTCCAAAGGAATCCCCGGGAGGTGAAAGTGAAAATTAGTAGATCGCCTTTCTTTTCAACCCTTGATTCTGATAGTGTTCTTACTGTTTTTTCGTTTGGCTTTGGAGTGCACAGGTTCTTAAAATTATGGGTTCCTTTCAAAAGAGAAACCGCCTTCTTCATCTCTCTGAAATTTTCGCCCTTATGGAGGGCATAGTATTTATAGGTGCGGAGTATAGCGTCTCTGCGGGGATCAAACTCTTCCGGAACCAGTGTATGTGCCCAGCAGCGCATATCTTTGGGAAGGTTAGTGTTAAGGGCGGGTAGAATTAACTTTTTTTGCGTGTTGAAAGCAATTGTCTGGCTAAGAGCGTTTACACCCTGATCGGTGCGCCCCGCATAATTGTAGTTTGACTCTGTGGGGTTGGCAATCCATCCTATTTTTTCCAGAGCTTCGAGTAATGTCCCTTCAACCGTTTTCCTGTTTGGTTGTTTCTGGAAACCGTAGTAATTTTGGCCGAGATAAGCCAACCTAACCGCGTAACGCAATTAATCCTCGTCTCCCAACCTACCACTTATTAAAAGTAAAATAAAAATTCTTAAGGTTACCGAGAAATTTTTTCGACTCAAATTCTTAAGTGAACTGATATTCTCTCAGGTTTTCCTATGTTTTTTAAGGTTGACAGTATCCCCTGAATTGTGGCACTTATGATTCTCTGTACGAAGGGGTTAATTGCAATTTTTTCCCCGTTAACATATAGTACTGCTTGGGCGGCGTTCTGGGGGCACGCAGTGATTTTGGCTTCCCCTCTTATCAGGGCTTTGGCATATTCATCACAGTTGGGATACCCACAAACGGCACATGTTTTCTTTTCTAACCTGTTAACCACTTCATCCACTATTTTCGAGAGTACCAAATCCGCCAGCTCAAATCCCTTAGAAACTATGGGAATATCGGGATAAACCGCTCTCACCTTACCTTTCTCTTCTTCATTTTCCGTTATCATACCGGTGACCGCTATTACTAGATTTTCAACGTAGAGATCAAAAAATTGATTCGCAGTTTCTGCCGCAATTATCCTTGGGTACTTTTCTCCACGAAAGCCTTCTAGAATTATGATGTCCGCAAAGGGGGCAACCATATTTAGAGCCTCTTCCAGAGATTTTTCCGGTGTGATTAGGACAAAACTTCTATCAGTTAGGGCTCCACAAGCGGCTGCTCCCGCCTCTAGATATCGTTCTGTGTCCTTCGAGTCCAGTGCACCTTTAGTGTCTTGATCTACTTCGTATTTGTGTGCATGCTTTATGGCAGCAACGCGAAACCCTCTTTTTTTAAACTCTTCAAGTAAACTAACTGCAGTTGTGGTTTTGCCCACATGTCTCTGGATTCCAACTATTTGGAAAATCATAATATTCCTTCCATTATTTTGAGGGATATCAGACAATAATCAAATCTAACTGTTGATAATAAACGTATTAATTCCCGTTTTATTAAAAGGATAACTATTCCTTCCATGAATCAAAATTTTAATAGGTGACTAGAAATCACAAAAGTTATTTAGAATAGTTTTTAATCCTTAAAAAACATGGTTTTCTCTAAGATTTAATGATAAACGCGGAGGATGGAACTCTTTGAGTATAGATATGACAGACATTAGTGGAAAAGAAGACATTCTACGCATCGCCCGGGCTAAGGGCGTCATCAAACTAAAACCAGAAACCATTCGGAGAATTAGGGAAAAAACATTAGGAAAAGGAGACGTGATTACCACAGCTCAGATAGCAGGTATACTGGCGGCTAAAAAAACCCCGGAGATAGTGCCTTTATGCCATCCGATCCCAATCACGAAAGTTGACGTGCAAATTGCAATCGGAGACAGCAAAGTTACGGTTGAATCCACCGTCCAGTCATTGGCCAAAACTGGAGTAGAAATGGAGGCATTAGTCGCAACATCAGCGGCGCTACTTACAGTATGGGATATGGCCAAGCCTTATGAGAAGGATAAGGAAGGACAGTATCCGGATACAGTAATAGAGGAAATTAGGGTAATGAGTAAAATCAAATCTCCAAAGAAAAGGTGAACTAGGTGAAAAAAAGCGTGAAACCCGAAAGCCCTCACAAAAAACACAGATTACCGACCGGTCCTCTCAACTTCGGATTAATAATAATTAGCGATACCCGCCACCGCGAGATTCAAACTAGCGTTCAAAGCACCGATGAAACCGCCAGTATGGTGGAGAATTTAATAAAAGAAGCTGGTCACAAATTGGTTTCAATTATCTTTATTCCAGATGAAGCTGAAGACATACTTGAATCGGTTAACCAACTGATAGAAAAGGGGATACAAGTAGTGGTAACCAGCGGGGGAACCGGTCTTTCTCCAAGAGACATAACGATCGAAACCCTGAGTCCTCTTTTTGAGAAGAAGATACCGGGATTCGGGGATCTATTCCGGTTTGAGAGTTATAAGGAAATTGGAACAGCCGCTATGTTAACTAGGGCGGAGGCAGGAACCTACCGCGGGGCAGTGGTTTTTTGTTTGCCGGGGTCTCCAAACGCGGTACACACTGCCGTAAACAAATTTATTCTTCCAGAAATCGAACACATCATCAGTCATATGAAAAAGAAAGAAAAAAAGGAAAAGATACCTAAAGAGGAGAATTAATTTGAACACTCAGAGTACACGCATGAGAGGTTTTACTGAATACACCAAAATTGATGATGCTTTGAACAAAATCCTTACAAGAATTCAAAGATTAGAACCAGAAATAGTAGCGGTAACAGAATCTCTGGGAAGAATCGTCTATGAGGATATTTATTCTCCCAGAGATATTCCTCATTTTGACAGAGCTGCGATGGACGGCTACGCGGTTGTAGCGGAGGACACCTTTGGAGCCAGCCAGCACAATCCCATCAAACTAAAAGTAATAGGAGAAGTAACTGTGGGCAAGCCCCCCAGTCTCAAAGTATCTAGGAGGGAAGCCGCCCAAATCGCTACTGGAGCACCTATACCTTCAAAAGCCGATGCTGTACTCATGGTTGAGTACACCAAGCGTATCAATAGTGAAATAGAGGTATACAGTCCGGTCACTCCAAGTAAAAACGTCTCCAAAATCGGAGAAGACGTAAAAAAAGGCCAGAAGATAATAAGCAACGGAAAACAAATAAGACCTCAAGAGGAAACGATGCTCCTACAATGTGGAATAACAGAGGTAAAGGTGGCCAAAAGACCACGAGTAGCAATCTTTTCTACGGGTAGTGAACTTGTGGATATTCACACATCACCGGAACTAGGACAGGTTATTGGCACAAATAGTTATACCCTAGCGTCCATGGCCAGAGTTTACGGTGGTGAACCTAAAATTCTGGGAATCGTTCCAGATGTACTTGAGGAACTTGAAAAGGCGATAGATGAAGCTTTGAAATATGATATAGGAGTTTTTTCGGGAGGCACTTCGGTTGGGAAATATGATTATCTTCCAGACCTTCTCAAAAAAAGAGGAGAGTTGATTTTCCACGGAGTAGCTATGAAGCCAGGAGGCCCCGCTGCGGTTTCTTTCCAAAATGGCAAACCGATTTTTTCTCTTCCAGGATATCCCGTAGCAACCATGATGACTTTTACAGTGTTCGTTGCGCCCACAATAAGAAAAATGCTGGGAGCAGAGAAATTAGATCCCCGTGTATTCATTGATGCAAAAATGTCTAGAAAGGTGGCCTCAACATTGGGTAGACGTGATTTTATCCGGGTCAAAATAGAGGAAACAGAGGAAGGAGTCTTGGCAGTTCCCATAAGGGCTGGTGGTACAGGTATTGTCAGTAGCATGGTAAATGCGGATGGAATTGTGGAAATACCCGAAAATGTGGAGGGCATAAATGAAGGAGAACGAGTGAGGGTCGCGCTGTTTCCCCACATTGTTGTCTAAATGGAGAGTGAAAAAATGAGCAAGGAAACGCAGAAGAGTTTTTATACTACAACACCTCTTCAAGAGGTTCTCCGAGAATTATCCAAAATAGGCATAAAAAGAAAAACTGAAAAAATCAATATAAACGAGGCCTTTGGAAGAGTCTTGGCCGAAGATTTCTTTTCCCCAATAAATGTACCTCATTTCAAAAGAGCCGCGAAAGATGGATACGCAGTCAATGCAAGTGACACCTTCGGAGCAGAAGAGGAAGAGCCCAAAATACTAAAACTTCTAGGGGAGATAAGAGCAGGAGGAAAAAGTGGTCCACCCATAGTAGAAGGGGGGTGTGTCAAAATTGCCACTGGGGCCCTTATACCAGAAGGGGGGGATGCCGTTGTAATGGTTGAGTACACCGAGGAGGAGGAAAACCAGGTTCTAATTTATCGCCCTGTTTCTCCCGAGGAAAACGTGATAAAAATTGGTAAAGACATAAAAGAAAAGCAGAAAATTCTCAGTAAGGAAACCGTATTAAAAATTCAAGACCTAGGGGTTCTCTCAGCAACTGGAGTTACAGAGGTAAAGGTTTACTCCAAACCACAGGTGACAGTTGCAAGCACAGGGGACGAAATAATAAGTTCCGGAGCCGATCTAGAACTCGGAAAGATTTATGATATTAATTCGATTACGATAACCCAAGCCGTTAGGCAATCAGGAGGAGAACCAATCTACAGAGGAGTCGTTCCAGACGACAAAGACGATTTAGTCAGGGCCATCCGTTACTCCCTAGAAAATGCGGATATTGCACTATTTTCAGGGGGAACCTCAAAGGGACCGGGCGACACTGTGCCAACTGCACTACGTGAAGTGGGAAAGCCGGACTTTCTTATACATGGGGTATCAATCAAACCTGGAAAACCAACGGCTATAACTGCATATGATGGAAAACCAGTCTTTATGTTACCAGGATATCCAACATCAGCACTTATGGTATACTACACCATTGTGGACCCTCAAATTCGAAGATGGGCGGGCCTTCCTCTGACAAGTAGGCCCCGAGTCAAAGCTATGACCGGAAAAAGAATATATACCGAAAGGGGAAGATTGAACTTCCAACCAGTGCGACTGGAGCACGAAAAAGAAGAAATTAGAGCCTATCCTGTTCCTACGGGCTCGGAAGCTATAACCACGCTTGCTTCCTCACAGGGATATGTAGAAATAAAACCAGAAATTCAGTTTGTTGAAGAAGGAGAGGAAGTTACTGTTTATTTATTCTAATCTCCAACATGAAAAATAGGATGTCCATGAGAGGAAAATGAGTTAATAGATGTTTAGATTTAGAAGAGTATTTAACACTTCAATTTTTCGATCTCCGGCTTATTGAGCGCTTCCGAGATTATTTTCATTGCACAGTATTCGCCGCACATTGTACAGGATTTGGGTTCCTTAGCCTTCACCCTTTCGTGGAATAGTTTTGCTTTTGTAGGATCTAAGGATAGCTCGTATTGCTTTTCCCAATCTATGGCAATTCTGGCGTGAGCCATTTCATCATCCAATTTAGACGCTTTTTCTCCAAGTTTTGCAATGTCTGCTGCGTGAGCCGCAATTTTTGACGCTATTACCCCCTGTTTAACATCATCCTCGTTGGGTAAACCCAAGTGTTCGGCGGGAGTGACGTAACAGAGAAAGTCGGCTCCTTCCATCGCCGCTATAGCACCCCCAATAGCCCCGACTATGTGGTCGTAACCAGGTGCTAGATCCGTTACTAATGGACCTAAAACATAAAAAGGCGCGCCCTTGCACAGTGCCTTTTGCATTCTAACATTTGCCCCTACTTGCTGGATTGGTACATGTCCTGGTCCTTCTACCATCACTTGTACATCTTCCTCTCTTGCTCTTTCCACCAGTTCGCTTATGGTTAAAAGCTCCTGTATCTGAAGCTCGTCGCTTGCATCATGAATGCATCCGGGTCTGAGGCCATCCCCGAGGCTGAGGGTGAAGTCGTATTTTTTTGCTAGTTCCAAGAGATAGTTATAGTTTGAGTATAATGGATTTTCTTGGCCGTTGTGTATTATCCAAGCGGCGTGGAAAGTTCCCCCTCTGCTTACCATGGGGATTATTCTTTTGCGTTTAACGAGGAGGTCCACGATTTTTCTAGTCACACCAACGTGGACTGTCATGAAGTCTACACCGTCCTCAGCATGCTTCTCGATAGCATTGAACATATCATCCTCGTCCATATCTACTATGGCTCCCTTCGTTTTACCTGCCCCAATTCCTGCTTGATAAATAGGTACTGTGCCCAGTGGTACGTCGGTGTTTTTTATTATTTTTCTTCTTATGGCGTCAATATCGCCCCCGGTGCTTAGATCCATTATTGTGTCTGCTCCGTACTCCACTGCGATTTTTGCTTTTCTTAGTTCATAATCTGCATCGTAATAATCTGCGGAGGAACCAATATTCGCATTTATCTTTGTACGAAGACTTTCACCTATTCCCAGCGGTTTGATGTTTTCCCGTTTTATGTTTCGGGTTATAACTGCTCTTCCCGAGGTTATTAGTTTTAATAGTTTTTCCACTGGAATTTCTTCGTCTTTTGAAACCTGTTTTGCTTCATCTGTTATGATACCCTTTCTCGCTAATTGTATCTGAGTGGCCAAAGTGTTAACACTCCCTTAGCTTTCAAAAAATAGTTTGTATCCTTTAAGCTTTCTGATTCAAATCTTCACGTAAGTAAACGAGTACTAAATTAAAAAGATTTTCCAAGCAAGAATAATACACTATATCTTTCGGGTTTAGAACATTTTTTTATTAGAAAGTTTGGCGTAGAAAGGAAAGTGTGGTGGTCAGCAAACATTTTTAAGTAAAACGATAGTCTTAAAAATTAATGCTTATCAGTTATTTTAGATTTTTTGGAGTTGAAAAATATGTCTGAACGTCAACCACTACAAATACTTCTAAAATCGATTAATAACGTGGTTCAGGTTAAATTAAAAGACGGAAAAACATTTCAGGGCAGACTATCACACTGCGACAGCTACATGAACCTGTGTCTCACAAGCGCCGAAGAACTTGATGGCGATGAACCAGTTGCGCGCTACGGCGAAGTTTTCATACGGGGAAATAACATTTTATTCATAAAACCAGATGCAGGGGCTCTTGATTTCTCAGAACCTGACTCTACGGTGAAGACTAAAGATTCAAAGAGATAAGAAATAAGATCAGAAAAATATTAGGCATCTTTTCGGTTAGAATTAAAAAATATTATGTTTTGCAAATGGGGAGGAAAATTAGTGATTCTCTGATAGTTCACGTTGCCGCTCTTCTCGGTACTGCTTGACAACATTTTCTAATAGTTGCGCGGCTTGGGCTTTCTTCTGATCAAGTGTTGCCTTTCTATATTTGTCTAGCACTCTATCCAACTCTTGCAGTTCTATGACGGCGAATTCATCCACCTGTTTAATATTGACATCATCACTTGGAATAACAAGTATATCTGCTTCAACAAACTTTTCCAGTGCCATGTGCGACATGCCCGAACCGCAGATGATGCCTGAAATTCGTTTCTGGATTAGAAATTCCGCCGCTTGTCGCCCTCCTCCAGTGGAATCTTGGAGAAATATTATGTCTCCAGATTTTATTCCTAGGAGCTCATCTGTTTTGCGAATTTCTTCTTGGTTAAAGGACTTCACAATTTTTAAAGGATACACTATTCCCCTAGATTCCATGAGTTTCATTCTTCTCAGACCTGAGAACTGAAGTCTGACGGAGGCTAACTCATTTTTTACTTTAACCAATTCCGATTTCAGTCTAGCATTCTCCTCCTGATACCTTGCATGCGTACGGTCAAGTTTGATTTCAGCCAAGTTTTCAGAACGTAGTATTTCTATTTGAGAATTAAGTGATTCAACCTCTTCCTTTAAGGTCTGGATACTGTTTTGTGATTGGGCAATTTGTTCTTCTAGTCTTTGAATCCTTTCTCTCTGCCTTTTTAATTTCAACCGGTATTGGTCTAGTTTGTTTTTGAGTTTACCAATTACTTCTTCAGGTTTTTCCTCGATTAATATGGTTTCTTCTGTTTCATCATCATATTCTTCTTCATCCAAAAAAGACGTTATTGCCTCGCTTATCGATACCCCCCTGGCAACCGACGCTTTAACTTGGTCAAGAGGAACATAGACGTTCATTTCCTTTACATGTGCCTCAACTTGTTCAAATTTATTTTTAAGGTGTTGGTAAGATTTTATGGCAGAGGCCAAAGCATCGCGCTGGTGGGAATCCTTAACTTTTAGGTTCTTTCCCTCCAAAAATTTTCGAGTGATATCCCTCTTCTCGGCAACACTCAAAGTATGAGACGGAGAATATATTTTAGCATTAAGAGATTTGGATAATTTTTTTACAAATTCAGGTGGGGGATAAACATCTGAGGATATATAGACCGGAACACCAAAATTTGAAGTTTCCCTTATAATATTCTTACGAGTTAACTCCTTTTCGCTGCGTAGAAGCAGCAAATTTGCGTTTAGATCCAGTACAGCTAGACCGCAAGTCATACCAGGGTCTATTCCCAGAATCAAACCTCTCTTAGATACTGGTGTAATGACTTTTGGAATTAGAGGTATCCATTCCAATTTATCAAGAACAACCGGTTCAATCTTAACTTGAACATCGCGTCCCCGGCTCGGTTTTATCAATGTCTCTAGTTTTGCTCTATCGACATACACCAGAAATTTGCTTTGTTTTAAACCGTGTTCAGACTCTTGGGTGTAAAGGTCATAATCTATTTTGGCATCATCCAAGGTATTTTTAATCACTTGAGTGGTCTGTAAAACGAAAGCATGAAGTCTTCTCCGGAATCTCTCAGAGCTGGAACCACCGGGTCCCAAGGTTCTACTTCGTGAAACAATAATCTTTGTTTCGTCCTCAAAAGCGGTCACAATGAAGCCCACACTCTTGGCGGCGAGACACGCACACATTTCTGCAGCTTCAATAGGACTCAGCTTTGAGGACGTGGTTAATCCGTACCTTCCTGCGATAGTGGCTAATGGCTCCATTCCATCTGCCGGTGAGCCATTAACCTGTACCAGCCTTGTAATCGGCGGGAAACGTCTAATAAGGTATATTATTCCCTTCTGGTCGGGGGCGAATTCGAAAATATTATCTGATGCGACAGTGTCGGGTTCTATCTCATTAATGGTTTTCAAGAGTTCCCTCAAAGTGAGCTTCTCAAAGACTTTGTTACCGCTACTACTTAGTAAAAACGCCGCGTACCTTTTACTTTTTGTTGACGAGGGAGAACTCATCGGTAGAATGTCAACGCCAAGAATCTTTGAATTTAATGCCGTTTTTAACAAGTTAAACCACCAATAGGGTTTAAAACCCGAACAATAAGTGAGCCTTCCTCAAGTTAACAATTAGTATTGAAATGTTTTTACCTTTATCTTTCTGATAAACATTTTTTTAATTATATATCCTAAAGGCTAATAGCAACTCCAAAGAACAAGTTTATCATACAAAAACCAATAAAGGAGTATTTAGCCCATTTTTTTTAAAACTTCTTCCAAATCCGTTTTTATGCTGAACTGCCTTTCAAAAAAGCGAAGAATATTATAAACGTCTCTACGCAAATACCGTGAAGCGGTAATATGGCTAACCCGTACCCACTGAGGCCAATCTATCAAAACGACATGAAGATCAGGTTTAACAATAACATTATGTTCACTAAGATCGGAATGAACCACCCCAACCCCATAAGCCAACTTTACGTTATCCAAAATTTCATTCAGGATTTTCACGGGGTTACGTAATTCCCTGATTAAGTATAGTTCATCACCCTCCACAAAATCCATAACCACTACGTGTCGATTATAACCTTTAGGTCGGGGAACACTAACTCCGGCTTCAAAAAGAATTCTGAGAGCTTCAAACTCTTTTTCCGCCGAAATACGACTAGCTTTAAGCCAAGAAATATTATTTTTATCGCCAACATAATTTCGTAATCTGCGTATTTGCCTGAAACTGGTTCGACCAAGCCTATGAAGTTTAACTATGACCCTCTCTTTAGAGGGAGTTAAGGCATCATAAACGTCTGACTCTTTTCCCAGACCAAGCGCATGACCAAATGCATCAATAATATCTGAGGAAACGAGTGAACCAAGAGCTAAGCCATCATATCCCGAAACCGTTAATCTGTAGCCAATATATTGTCCGGTCCAACGAGTAAGAAGATTTAAGCTGTGAAGTCGATCCAATCGGTAAATGGTTCCATCCAAACCATGCTTGTAAGTCTTCACAATGTAATCTATAGGAACATGCTCATACTTACCCATTCCTCTTTCAATAATTGCCAAAACCCTGAAATCTTCAACCTCTAGTTGCTTGAACGCCCCGATTGTTTTTTCCATTAATAACACCGAGAGAATGAAGAATTGACTCATTAAAAACTAAGACTGCACTATTATAAAAATTATTTTTATTAAAGATATATGTTTGCAATACAAATTAAAATTAAAAAGTGG
>DXJA01000314.1 GCA_019056875.1 Candidatus Jordarchaeum madagascarense | reverse complement strand
ATCATAATATTCATAATAGGAAAGATTTAAATAATATAATTTACATGATAAATATGATTAATATGAAAAATATGATTGGTGTGATTTATGGCAAAAATAGGTAAAGACAAATTCATCTTCGGAACCGTAAAAGTTGGCGAAAGAGGACAAATAGTGATACCAAAAGAGGCCCGAGAGAAATTCAATATCAAACCCGGAGACACTTTATTAGTTGTGGGAGACCTAGAGAAGGGGCTTGCCATGACCAAAGTTGAGGGACTAAAGGGATTTGCAATGAAAATTCTCGGGGCAATCGGAGAAAAACCCTTGGAGGATGAATCAGAAGAATCAGACGAGTAAGGATTTCAATTATAGGCTATAAACATTATGAGAGTGATTTAGGAGGAAAAAATTATGGATCCAAATTCTAATCTTCATTTCAAATTAATGGCTTTCAGCTTCAAACTTCGCGATTTATTCTCGCCCCGCAAGAATATACTAGAAGAGGTTGGAATAAAACCTGGGTTCCATTTACTCGATTATGGCTGTGGCCCTGGAAGCTACATACTTCCCGCAGCAGAATTAGTAGGCAAATCTGGGAAAATTTACGCCCTAGATATACACCCCCTCGCAGCCCAAACGATCCAAGAAATTGCTTCAAAAAACAAATTAACCAACATAAAAACCATCACTTCCGATTGCAAAACCGGTTTACCTGACAACAGCATAGATGTGGTTCTACTATATGATACCCTTCACGCCTTAAGTGATCCAAAATGCGTGTTAAAAGAGTTACATCGAGTATTGAAACCGGGTGGAATACTATCCTTCAGCGACCATCATATGGGCAAAGATGAAATAGTTTCCAAGATAAGCGAGAACGGATTATTCAAACTATCGAAAAAAGGCGAAAAAACGTACAATTTTCAAAAAAAGAAATAAAATGAAGTGAAATATGAGAAGGCGAAATATGATGAGTAAAAAAGCTGTTTTAAAAGCTAAAAAAGGAGCGAAAATCTCTGAGAATATTAAAGTTAAGAACAGTGAGAAACCCAATTACGGATACGTTGCTCTCAAACCTTTCCTAGGAATTACTATGGTAGGTGTAGTTGGGCTAATCGTGGCTTTGGTAGGCCTTTTCATAGATTGGTCATTAAGCTGGGTTTTACTACTAGTGGGTATACCCGTAGCCTTTGTAGGATTGTATATCGGAGCTTCCTATATCCCAATGCATTATTTGTTACTCAGACCTCGATACTTTACCAATGTGTGGAAACAGATTGCGGAAAATGAGAGTGTTAAGGGGGACGAATATCTTTTGGATACAGGTTGCGGTACAGGTTCGGTTGCTATTAATTGGGCTAAGATTTTGGATAAAGGAAAAGTGGTCGGTATTGACATTTATGGTGGTATGAGCGGTAATTCACCGGATCAGGCTTACAGGAACGCAGAACTAGAGGGTATTATCAAAAGAATAGAATTCAAACATGGAAACATTTTAGAAATTCCTTACCCCGATAATACATTTGATATAGTTACTGCGGGTTCCGTACTTCACGAGTTACACGAAGAAGAGGATAAAACTAAAGCCCTAAAGGAAATAAAGCGGGTTTTGAAGCCCGGTGGCAAATTCATAACTGTTGAACTTCTAAGAGACGCCAGAATGTTTTTCGCCATGCTATTCTTCGCATTTGTTTGGAAGCCTAAACAGTACTGGACTAACCTTTTAGAAAAAACAGGTTTTAAAAATTTGAAAATTGAAGAGTATAAGCGGTATATAAATTACGTCATGTATATCGCCCAGAGTTAAAAAGGAGGATATTAACATCATCTTTCTTTAAGTAGGAATTAGCTCCTCATGTGGAACAACTTTGTTCACGAATCCTATTCTTTCCGCCTCTCTGGCGTCTATTCTCTCGACAGTGAATATGGATTCTTTGACTTGTATTCCGAGGATTCGGGTAGTTGTAGGAGACTAATTATGCGAGTTCATAGTTTTTCCCGAAATATAGATAACTCTTTTTTTAGATTATATCTGCAAAGGATTCTTAATTAATTCTATTGAAAGGAGGAAGAGATGTGGTAAGAATTTCTGAAGAAGCAGAAAATCTAATAAAAAAATTTCAAAAAACCGAGAAGCAGAAAGAGTTCCAATACGATTTTTTCGTAGATCAAACCAAGTATGAAAGATGGGAAGATGTGGAAATAGGAACCGAAGGTTTCGGAGAAAGAGAGTTTGTTGTTAAGAAAGAAGATATCGATGCTTATGTAGAATGCACCCAAGAGAAAAACCCCGTTTTTAAAAATGAAGAATTAGCCAAAAAAACAGCCTGGGGCGGGCGAATCGCTCCGCCAATGTTCATCACTCCCGTAGTCTTCTGGATCGCCGGTACCGGTTCTGGCAGTTGGATCAGAACTCCGGGAGCAATTAATCCGGGGCAAAAGATTGAATTCTATGAACCAATCCGAGAAGGCGATGTGTTAAAAATCAAGTCGCAAGCCTATGACAAATACCTCAAGAGGGGAAAACGCTATCTGACCTACTATTCAGAAATTACAAACCAGAGAGATGAACTGGTCGCCAAATGGTGGGGAACCCTAATTCTTCCTTTTTCAAAGGGTGAAGAAGAGCACCGAATAGAAGGAGCAAGAAAATAACCACAAAATAGGAAAAGTGGTGAAATAATTGTCTAGAAAAGTAAAATATGAAGATGTTGAGTTGAATTACGAATTACCCTCTTTAGAAGTATACGTAACCCAGGAATTAATTAGCAAGTTTGCATGTGGCTCACTGGATTTCAATCCGATTCACACGGATCCCGTTTGGGCCAAAGAAGTGAACCTTTTTGGTATTGGAAGCACAATCGCTCATGGTCAATGGACTATCGCTCTACTGACTCAGGTAATCACCAACTGGTGCTATGCTGATGGGGGTAGACTGAAATCCATAGATATCAAACTTATCAGACCCCTTATACCTGGAGATACTGTAAAGTTATACGGAAAAGTGGTTGCGAAACATCCGAGAACAAAGGAGATGAGCTTCGTAGACCTAGAACTATATGCCGATAACCAGAATGGCGAAAAGGTGGCTATAGGCAAAGCTCAAGCATACTTACCATAGACCAAAAAGTTATGACCATTATGTTACCGATTAATTACCATTTTTTCTCTATTATCCTGTACTACGTTTCTTAATATCCCGTAGCTTATGGGTTTGCTGTTTTATGAGATACTAGGATAGTTCCCATTGTTCTGCCCTTTTTTCCAAAATCTCCTCTGCTCCTTTGACCATGTTTTCGATAAATTCCTTTACAGTAACAATACGATTTATGTAGCCGCAAGCAAAGGAAAATGGACCTTTGGGACGGGTACCAAGTGACGGAAATAGTTCAATAACCTCGGTGCCCTTACTACTTAGTAATTCTTGCAAATACTTTGGATCGACATCCTTCCAATCCGGATGTTTGAGCATTACCTTCTCCAGCGATACAAGCCATTCCTCCAAGGATATCTTATCCCTCATCTTTAGAACTTCTGCTAAGTCTTTTGGAATTGGAGGTGCAAGCAACTCACGTATAAGGTCGGGATGATTTGGTTGAGCTTCTACTATGTTTGCTTTTATCTTATCTGATAAGGGACATTCCTTTGTAGCCATGAGAGCAGAACCTAAATAAACTCCCTCAGCCCCTAAGAACAGGGCTCCCAAGAATGTTCGAGAATCTCCTATACCACCAGCCGCGATTAAGGGCACGTTTAACTGCGGTGCTGCCCACGCAGTGCTGGTGAAGGTGGGCAGTTGCCTAATATTTTTGAACCCGTAACCGTCCAATCCTACGAGAACCACTGCGTCTGCTCCTAGTTTCTCTGCATGCTTGCAAAACTCAACAGTAGCTCCTTTATGAATCCATGTTATTCCCGATTCCTTTATTCGCTCAGCGTACTCATCAGGCCTATAAGCCGCAGTTTCAACGGCAGGAACATCCTCTTCGAAGCACACCTCAAACATACCGTCAATATGCGGACAAAAACCTATGGAAATATTAACAGTAAATGGATTTTTGGTGGCCTTCCTTAATTTTTGAATCTCTTCTCTCAATCCCTCCGGAGTCCTACTGGTGGATGCAGTGAGACAACCCACCGCACCCGTATTAGACACAGCTGCAGCAAATTCCCAAGTACCAATTCCCGCAAAAGCACCTTCCATAATGGGATATTTACAGCCCAAAAGCTCAGTTAACCTTGTTTTCCACTTCATTTTAGATCACACCTAAGTGGTCACAACTTTCAAAAATTTATTGTCTGACCCTAGAAATATAAAGTAATAATTAAAAACGGGAGATAAACAGTTTAAAACATTTTTTGGAACCAAATATCAAAATAAATATGCCTTTACAATGGTTGAACATATCTAAATTAACTATTAATTGCCCTGCCAGTTTTATCAAGAAATGCTTTATATTTCGAGAGAGATACTAGCGTTTTTGCTGCGTCCTGTTCAGTCAAGTGGATTGAAATTCCTGATTCGTAGAGTCTTTTTAGTATCCTAGGCATTTCTTCCGGGTCCAGAGACCTAAAGCGTTCATCAAGTTCTCTTTCTCGTACTTGGCCGATGTTAGTTACAACCGCCATACGCTTTCCTATTTTCTTTTCGGATTCAATTAATGCTTCTGCAAAGTTTTTATCCATCATGAAGTTGTACACTAATACCATATCCACATTCTCATCCTTTCCCACTAGTACTGTACTACGCGAGTAAAGTGTATTATCCGAAGCCACAGTGAACCCCAAGTCAATTGGATTTGAGGTGCTAGTTCCCAGATTGGGGATTATCTCTGAAAGTTTGTTTTTAGTATACTCTGACAGCTCAGCTAGTTTCAGTCCCTCCTGTTCACACACGTCCGCAGCAGAAACGGCGGGACCCCCCGGTGCCGATACAATAGCCACTCGATTGCCTTTCGGCAGACTAGGATTAATTAAAGCGGTAATAACTCCGAACAATTCATACACGTTTTCCACTCTGATTAAACCCGCCTGTTTGGACACCGCATCCCATATTTCTTTTTTTCCGCAAATTGAGCCGGTGTGTGAGCCTGCCGCCTTAACGCCACCGGATGTCCTCCCAACCTTCCACAATATGATTGGTTTTTTCTTCGAGATTTGTTTTGCTAATCTGAAAAACCTCTGCCCATCCTCCACACCCTCCAAATAACAAGCAATGATTCCGGTTTGAGGATCATTTCCCAGATACTCCAAGAAATCATTAGCATCTAAATCACAAGCGTTTCCTAGGCTAATCAACTTACTGTATGCTACTCCGCGTATCCTTCCCGCCATGGCGATGTACATAGCTAAAGATCCTGATTGGGAGATAAAAGCTATAGGTCCGCTTTCTCTCGATAACCCCGGGATGAAAGACAGCCTCGTGGAGGGACAGTAAAGACCCATGCAGTTTGGACCAATTAGTCTCAGGGTGCCCTTTCTAGCAATTTTGACTAGCTCCTCCTCTCTTTTCTTTCCTTCATCCCCTTGCTCTCGGTAACCCGAAGTAAAAATTATGGCTCCTTTAACATTTTTCTCGGCAGCTTCTTCAATTACTTGGGGCACTTTATCTGGATGTAACGAGACTACTAGAAGGTCCACCGGGTCTTCGATGTCTTTGAGACTGGGATAACTCTTCAATCCCATTACTGTTTCCTCGTCAGGATTAATGGGATAGAGTTTTCCTTCAAAGCCGATATCTATGAAGTTATAGAGAAGCATGTTTCCCAGTTTAGGCTTCTTATCACTGGCACCAGTTATCGCGATGGATCTTGGTTTGAAAATTGCGTCTATTTGAGAAATCAAATCGTCTGCCAAGGTAAACTCTCCGAGCGATTAGATGCAAGAATCACTGTTTACTGCTAATGATATAAAATTAACGTTAATAACTTGTGTGGAGAATACTCTTTTGATGATTAATTTTTGTGTTGTTACTCCGCTTTTTCCAAGTACCGTTTATAGTTTAGGAGTGCAATGAGTGCCCTAGCAGCTTCTTGTTCTGATGAGTGTATCGATATTCCCGATTCGTACATTTTCATGATGGTTTCAACTATCTCAGCCCCACTTTTTGCCCCAAACATTTTACTAACAGGTGTTTCTATCATAGCGTACTCCACGGAGGAAATAACTGCGATTGGTTTTCTCACCTTTTTCTGAACCTCAATGATTCCCTCAATAACCTCTTTGTGTAGAACAGGTATGAACTCAACAAGCATATCCACGTTTTCATCCAAGCCACATATCTCTGTAGCCTTAGGATGCATCGTCACATCGAATGTTGAAGTTAGGCTAAGATCCACAGGGTTTGATGCACTCGTTCCAAATTCGGGAATGATCTCTGAGAGCTTCTTTTTGGATTCTTCCGAGAGCCTCGCTAGTTTGAGTCCCGCCTTCTCACAGGCATCAGCAGTAGAAACCGCAGGCCCTCCCGGACCCGACATAACCACGACTCTGTTACCCGCTGGAAGGTAGGGTTTTTGAAAAGCAGTCACAAAGCCCATGAGTTCCATAAAATTGTCAATTTTTATTAGACCGGCCTGCTTGATTACAGCGTCCCAAACTTCCCTTGAACCTGAAAGCGACCCAGTGTGAGAGCTTACACCCCGAGCTCCTGCCTCGGTTTCCCCAACCTTCCACATGAGAATAGGCTTCCTCTTCGAGATCTCCCTTGCCAGTTTTAGAAATCTACGTCCTTCCTCCACCCCCTCAATGTAACAGATAATCAAATTAGTTTCGGGATCGCTTCCCAAATACTCGAGGAAGTCATTAACATCCAAGTCGCTGGCATTACCTACACTAATCATCTTGCTGAAGCGTATTCCCCTTAGACCTGCAAAAAGCCCCACTATGTTGGTCAGCGACCCGCTCTGAGAAAGGAAAGCAATCACCCCTCGCTCCTTGGGCATACCGGGGAAAAAGGAAAGCTTAGAAGAAGGAGAATATAAACCCATACAGTTCGGACCAATAATCCTTACACCACCCGCCCTGGCCTTCTCCACGAGCTCAATCTCCTTTTTCCTCCCCCCCTCACCACTCTCCCTGAATCCCGAACTGAAAATCACAACCGCCTTTACCCCTTTTGCAATACAATCATCAAGTATATCAGGAACACGGTCTGGGTGAACAGATACAATAACCAGATCCACAATTCCCTCCACATCCCTTATACTAGGGTAGCTCCTAAAACCCATCACAGTTTCTTCCTTCGGATTGATAGGATAAATGTTTCCCTCAAATCCGATATCCACAAAGCTGTATAGCAGGAGGTTTCCCAGTCTGTTCACCTTGTCACTCACACCAACCACAGCCACGGAACGCGGTCTAAAAATCTCATCTATTTCAGATACCAAATCATTTGGCAAAACTATACATCCCCTTGGATTGGGTGTAAAAAACACTATCTTAAACCCGAAATAT
>DXJA01000313.1 GCA_019056875.1 Candidatus Jordarchaeum madagascarense | reverse complement strand
GGGGGTGATGATATGTCGGGTGAAAAAGATGAGAAATTGGTAAAATTTGTGGTGTTAGAGGAATCGAAAGAGGGTGAAGGAAAAGGGAAAAAAGAGCGGGTTTTCGATTTATCAATGCTCTTCCAAAGGCTAGAGGATGAAGACCCGGAGATTCGTGAAAAGGTTACTTATATTCTAGCTGATTGCGCCTGGATAGCTAAAAAGTTTGATGAAATTCTATGGGAAATAGTGAAATGTCTAGAAGACGTAAGCGAAAAGGTTCGTGGGGGCGCAGCTTACGCTATTGCTAAATACGCTGAAGCAAGAGTCGCAAATTCATTTGCTTTATTAAAACTTGTGGAACGGTTAGAAGACCGAAGTGAGTATGTAGTACAGAGAGCTGCGGATGCCATTACAAAGTACTATGATAACAACTTTTTTTACACCAGCAAGGCCTTTCTTGAAACAATCCTAGGAGAGAAACTAATATCCATAATTGAAAAATCGAAATCGTATCTACCTGAAAGAGTTTCAAATTTTCTATTGCCAAGTAAAAGTGAAAATCGGGGATGTCGCATATAAGGAATAGTGGTGAGTAAACAATTTTTTTTTCAGAATCAAATTTCTAAGAATAGTATTCCGAGGATACTAAGTTTCTCTTATGGTTTCAAGTTTTATAACCGGGGAATTAAAAAGCGGTGCCAAAAGTTTATCAAAAAGCGGATGCATGGGAACATAAAAATTAGAAGATGATAAAACCTGTTGCTAAGCAATTTTAAGAAAAAACTTGCGATGACTCAGGTTACTCAGGTATGGAAGTTCAGGAGATGTTTCTAGTCGATTCCGGGTGGAAAAGAGATATTTTAGCAAAATAACTGCGTCCTGAAGAAGGAGGTAATGATAAGGGGTCGGGATTTTCGACGTGATGGTATTCTAATAAAAATTTTTATTGTAAAGAGTAATTAACAGCAAAGTTTATGAATGGTATAAATCTTAAAAATTATTCTGCTAAGCGGAGTGGTAATGTGGACAAGATATTTGGGGGAAACGAAAATTAATGCGTTAATCTAGAAATAGATACTCAAAAACTAATTTGCGAATTTGCTGCGGGGTGGAATTTGGAAATGTTTCGATATTAATGAGAGGTAGATGAGTTCATCAAATATTTGAATCGTGCTTGAAATGATCTCAACTCTTTGGATCATGATTCAATTATGGGATGAGTTTGGAAAAAGGTTTGGAGGTTTTGGTGATGTTATTGTTTTGTGATGTTTGTGGCAAAAGAACTTTAACTGTAAGATACACTCTTTATAGGGCTTGGGAAGATTCGGAGCACATTTTTTGCAGCTTGAGATGTCTTAGAGAATGGCTGGGACAATGGAGACAACATACGGATATGTTGGAATACTTTAGATCCCGCAGGGGGGCTATTCCGGAATATTTCACCAGGGGGAGAGAGGAAATAGTGGAAGATTTAAGGGAACCGAGAGCTGAGAAAAACTCTAGAGGCCAAAGATTAAATAGTCCAGACTGGTTTAAGAAGGGGAAAGCGGAAATTATAAAGGATTTGAAAGAGGAGGAGCTGGAGATTGTGACTCGGGTGGAGAAGGCTCTGGAAAACATTATATCTTTTGACTCTTGGGCTTGGTGCGCGGGTTTATACCTTTTCGATTTCGCTTGCTTCAAGGGGGCTGTGGAATTGTGTTTCGATTTTGAGCAACAGACAGTCACCCTTAACTATAACGAGGATTACGCGTTAAGCCTCTTGTCTGGGGAAACCATTATGGAGATAATTCAGTGTTATAAGGGACACGTTAACTGGATGGAGGAACAGCATAGAAAACTGGAACTAATGAAACTCGATGGAGACTTTGTTGATGGTGATGGTAAACAAATGATTCGTTGTACATATGACAAAGAATACAAATTCGACCAGGTGGATCAGCTTGTAAAAGATATAAAGTACTTGTTGTATTCTGAGGAGGAACCGGAGGAAAACAACTCGGATAGTGAATTTGATTGGGACCACTTTGAAGAAGCAATCGATGATGTAAAATCTGCAATTTTAGCCTACATAGAAACTTTTGGAGAGGATGTAATATTAGGTGATTGAAATGAGATTGGAAATAGTTGACTCATTTGGTCATGAATATACTATACTAGAAGATATAGACTTGGAAGAAGTCTTTAATTGGATAAGACTGATAAAACCAGTATACATAAACGTGGTTGTTGCCGATAAAGAGGATATAGTAAACATCATTATAAATGGGTTTGGGGAGATACCTGACGAAGAGGACATTTTAGTAAAAGACCTGGAAGAAGCATTCCAACACATCAGACAATTAGGAGAAATTAAAGAACTATCCGTTGCATTGGGAGAAAGAGAAGAAATTAAAATTAATCCAAATATTGTTGAATACTTTGGATGGATGAATAGCGTAGAAGTTGTGATATTGAAGGTTCAAAGACTTACCGAAACTGTAGATGCGTTGAGAAAATATGAGAAACGAATTGATAGAGTGGAAGCTATAATATTCAACATAATAATTGATCTGATGGGAAGGTTTCCAAACATTAATGACGAAGTTACAAGATTGAAGGAAAAAACACAGCGCGGCCATCAAGGCATCTAGCACATCCCTTTCTTATTGTGGTTTCACCATGAAACAAGATTGGGATAAATGTTAAACAATCTCCAAGAGATTGATGTCAAGAATTATAAGAAGTTTAAAAAATTAAAATGTAAGTTGTTTGCTGTCAAGGTATAAAAAAAATAATAATTCATGTAGGAAATCGCTTTCCGCAATGGACTGTTGTTTTAGAGTCGTTTTTGAAAAGGTATCATCAGGTAAAATTCTCCAAGATAAAGTCACATCATAGTGTTCTTTCAAAGAATCGATAAGCTTGCGACAGTCTATATGATCAAATCCTTGCTCCGCAGGGTGAGCATAAAGGTACAATATATTTACCTTCGTTTTAACACTATCTTTATCCATTCTTAGTTTTCCTCCACTCCTTGCGTCCATTCCTAGTTCTTATCTACTAGAGATTTTCTTTTTTTATATATAAATATAATTTGGTATCTTTGGGTTTCATTGACTTAACGATTATTGCATAAAGAAATTTTTCACAAAGTAAAATTTTTGTCTTAGTGAAAGTAGATTTTCAGTTACTATTAAGAAGCATGAAGCAGTTGCCATCAAAATTTAATTCATTTTGGTAAATTTTCCCATTTATCCTTGAATTTAAGTAATGATTTATGGTAAGTGCCCTCGCCCCCTGACCATGACGCATATTTCTTACTTCTTAAATAAATAGAAAATTAGAATGAAAGAAAATGAGGGGGGCTGTTTTGATTTTTTATGCCCTCTCCTATTTTTGTTTGTCTTCGGGAACTTGGTTGTTAATTCTTGGTTCTCTGACATACTCCCAACCCTGAAGGGTTAGGGGGTTCTACACTTCTACTACTGTTGCTAGTGTTAGAAGTGTGGGACGTGCCACCGCCCCGTTAATGGCCTCCGCACCCTCTGCGGGTGAGCAGACCCTATTATTCTCTCTTTTCTTTGTTCACTATTTAAACTACACGCAGTTCATCCCCGCCCTAAAAGGAATTGGGGCTTTCTTGCTAATCTCTGTAAGTTTTGGTTCCTAGTTTTTATTATTGTTTCTCTTTTGGGTTGCCAGTTCCCTTGGAAGCTGGCTATGACTATTTTTCTCTGGTAGTAGTGTTGTTACTTTTTGAGTGTTATGGTCATTGCTGATACGTTGCTTTGCCCTCTCTCGCTTTCAATGCTTTCCGTGGAGATTTCTATGTTTTTAACTACAACATCTGAGAGAAATCTTTGTCTCGTAATTTCTGCTACGTCGACGGCTTTACTGATTGCTCTTCCTCGAGCTTTGATTGAGACTTCATTTGTTCCCTTATTAAATTGGGTTATTACTGCCAGAACATAGTTCATAGTTGGT
>DXJA01000312.1 GCA_019056875.1 Candidatus Jordarchaeum madagascarense | reverse complement strand
ATATTTTAGGTATAATTGAATTTGAATTAATTAAAAAAGGTAATAGCCAAGTGTTTGAGTTATTTTCCGCGTGTTTCAAAATTGTTTAAAATTTTGATGAAAATTATTGGTTAGGTAACGTGAAGGGGGGAAAAATTGTGAAAATCGGCGGAGGAAAAACTTTTAATGCTTTGTAATTCTTCGTTTAGCATGAATGCTTAAATATGAGAAGGTATCTAATCGCTATTATTCCTAAGTTGGAGGTGTAACGGATATTGTCCGGAATTGCAACATTTGGATTGGCGTTGTTGATCAGCTTTCTTAGCGCCGCAGGGTTATACGTTTCTTCAAAGTTCATTGCACCGAAAGGAAAGAAAACCAAGGAAAAACTGATGGTGTACGCGTGCGGTGAGAAGTATCCCGCGGAGAAATTCCAGTTCAGACTAGAACAGTTCTACTATGCAGTGTTCTTCACGATACTTGAAACGGCGGGTTTCCTGATATTCACCTCTGCTTTCGCGAATCCACTCTACGGTGGAATATTCGTGGTGTTCGCTAGCATAGCGGCAGTATTAGTCTTATATCGGAGATAGGAAAGGTGGTGTAATAATTGGGACTTATGGATAAACTTGTAACTTGGTCAAGAGTAAAATCACCCTGGGTTTTCCACATGAACACCGGAGCATGTAATGCTTGTGACATAGAAGTCATCGCCGCTCTAATGCCCAGATACGATATTGAACGCTTCGGCTGCCTTCTGGTAGGTTCACCAAGACACGCCGACGTAATGATAGGCACCGGCTCCATAACAAAACAAATGACCCCCAGATTTAAGCGACTATACGAACAGATGCCCGAGCCAAAATTCGTTATCGCTGTCGGAAACTGCGCCATCTCTGGAGGCGTTTTTGCAGGATGTTACAATATCGAGGGAGGATACGACAAAATAATACCAGTAGACATGTACGTACCCGGATGTCCTCCTAAACCCGAAGCGATAATTGATGCAGTTGCAAAACTACTAGGAAAACTAAAGGGAGGATAACGCAATGTCAGAAGAAGCAAAGGAAACAAAGAAGAAAGCAAAACCATCCTCAAAGGAGGATGAAAAACTAAAAGCGGAGCTAGAAAAAGCATTCGGAGACGCGGTCGAAGTCTGGGTTCCCAGAGAGAAAAGAATGTTCATACGAGTTAAACCCGGCGACCACCGAAAAGTATTACAGTGGATGAAAGACAATTGGGACCTACAACATGTAACTACCGTATCTGGTGTTGATAAGGGAGATACTTTTGAAATCAATTACCATTTGTATAAGTATCAAGGATATCGTACACATCCTACAGTTAAAACAGAAATTCCTAGAAAAAATCCTAAGATTGAAACCATTGTGGACATATTACCATCAGCCGATTTTTATGAGAGGGAAGCACATGACCTTCTCGGAATAGTTTTTGAGAACCATCCTAATCTAGTTCGTTTAATATTGCCAGATGATTGGCCGGAGGGTGTGTATCCTCTACGCAAGGACTGGCAACCAGAAGGAGTTGAATAAAAGGAGGATAATGGAAAATGTCAACCATTAAAATACCAATAGGACCCCAACATCCAGCACTAAAAGAACCAGTAAACTTCACCGTTGAAATCGAGGGCGAACAAGTTGTGGACGCCAAGGTTAGAATAGGATACAATCATCGAGGAATGGAAAAAGCAGCTGAATTAAGGACCTATGTTCGAGACATATATCTCCTAGAGAGAGTGTGCGGTATTTGTTCCCACTCCCATACAACAGCATTCACTCAAGGAGTAGAAGAGCTACTAGACCAAGAAGTGCCCCGAAGAGGGCTCTACATAAGAACTATTGTCTGCGAGTTAGAGAGACTTCACTCGCACATGTTATGGTTTGGAGTAGCGGGACACGAAATAGGATTCGACACACTGCTACACTACACTTGGAGAGATCGAGAACTCGTTATGGACTTTCTGGAAATGATCTCAGGAAACAGAGTAAATTACGCCATGAACACGATTGGAGGAGCGCGAAGAGACATAAGCAAGGATATAATTCCCAAACTCAGGAAAGGTATGGACACCTTCAGAGAAAGACTCGAATACTATCTTAAACTCTGCTCCAATGAAACCACCGTTCTCGAAAGAACTCAAGGTGTAGGAATACTACCGCCACATGTTGCTCGGAAACTCGGAACCGTGGGACCCACTGTAAGAGCGTCAGGCATCGACATGGATTGTCGAAGAGACGATCCAAACGCTGCTTACGGGGAAGTGCCCTTTGAAGTGTGCACCTGGGATTCATGTGACGTCTTCGCAAGAGTTGCGGTACGTGTTCTGGAAATGATCCAGTCATGCAACATGATACAATGGATGTTAGACCATCTACCCAAGGATGATATTAGACTCAAACTGAAAAGACGTGTACCAGAAGGAGAAGTGTTAAGCAGATATGAGGCCCCTCGAGGAGAACTCATCCACTACATAAAAAGTAATGGATCAGACAAACCCGAAAGAGTAAAGGTGCGAACCCCAACACTTGCAAACTGGCCTTCAGTAGAGTACATGTTAAAGGGGTACCACATTGCAGACGTACCAATAATCATTGCAGCAATAGATCCATGTCTAAGCTGCACCGACAGAATCACAGTTTTAGACATAGAAAAAGAAAAGAAATGGACATGGGATCTGGAAAGCTTACGAAAATATGGCATTGAATTCTATGAAAAGAAAAGGTGGTAAAAATGGCCCTTGACCTACTATGGTACATCATACTATATTTATATCCAGGACTGGGAAGCAACATAATAATATTTCAATACTTACTAGCCCAACAGGGCAACATTCTCATGGATTTATTCAAGATAGTAGTGTTTCCAGGACTCATATTCATAGGCGTAGTCTCACTCTTTGCAGAATGGTACGACAGAAAAATATACGCCCGATTACAGAATCGAGTCGGACCCTTCCACACCGGATACCACGGAATACTACAACCCTTTGCAGACATAATAAAACTACTAGCCAAAGAGGATATAGTCCACAGCGGCGCCGAAGCCCGCAGTTTAGTAGCAGCACCCATCGTTGCGCTGACACTAACCATGGTCATGATGATGTTCATCCCAGTATATAAGAGCGCAGGCATCATAAGCTTTGAAGGAGACCTTATAGCGGTACTGTTCCTCTCCACAATCTTCGCCGTAATGGTTATCCTCACAGGCTGGTTCTCAACCAGCAGATTCGGCGAGGTAGGAACAGCCAGAGCAGGCATGCAGCTCATAGCCTACGAAATCCCACTAGTATTATCAGCCATAACACCCGCAATCATAGTAGCATACTACTACTCCGTACCAATACAAATCAACAACGTCCTCCTCGCACTCGGCGTCCAATCAACACTAACATTAGCCGTACCCAGCCAGCTCTCAGTTTTAACCATAGCAAATATTACTCAAACACAGGCAACCATAGGTCTACCGTTCATAATAGTAGCCCCCATCTCGTTCGGAGTGTTCATGATTGCCCTAATGGCGGAGCTGGAAAAAGTACCCTTCGACGTCCCAGAGGCACACACTGAAATAGTCGCAGGATGGCAAACAGAGCTATCGGGCAAAAAACTAGCCCTATTCCGACTAGCCGGAGACCTCGAATACCTATGGGGCGCAGGACTAGCAGCAGCCCTATTCCTAGGCGGACCATGGGGCCCAGGATGGGACATCGGACTAAGCCAGCTAGACCGCCTATTCGGAGCATTCCCCTGGGGATACATCTTCGGCACCATATGGTTCCTAGTAAAAATCTTTGCAATCATCTTCCTAATAGCCAACCTGAGAACCCTATTCGCAAGATTCAGAATAGACCAAGTAATCCACGGCGCATGGAAATACCTAATCCCCCTCGCATTCCTAAACATAATAATCCTACAACTAGTATTCTACTACGACCTATTCGGATGGCAAACAACCTACAACCTACTAGTATGGATAACACTACTAATATAGGAGCGTGAAATGAAATGCCCAGACCAGGAGCAATGGAACCAGAACTATTAAAAAACCTACCCAAAAAACCAGCAACAGTATTCTACCCATTCGAAAAACTAACACCATTCGAAAAACTAAGAGGAAGACACATACTATACCTAAAAAGATGCGTAGGCTGCGGAACCTGCGCAAAAGACTGCCCCTCAGCCGCCATTGAAATGATCGACTGGCCAAAAGAATACCCCGAAGAACTAAAAAACAAACCAGGCAAACTACCAGTCGTAGATCTAGGCAAATGCCTATTTTGCGAGCAATGCGTAGAATCATGTCCTAAGGATGCTCTTGAGATGACTACGACTTACGAGTTGGCTACTGGTGATAGGAAGGCTATGGAATGGGTTGTGGACATGGAGACTGAGTAATGTTCTTTCTTTCCATCTTTTTTCTTTTAATTTTTCTTGGAATTTTGATTTCAGGTTTTTTATACTTCTGTTTTTTGATGTTAGATTTTTATGTTAATAGGGGTGTGTCTTAATATAATTTTGATTCTTTTTAGTTAGTGTAAAAGTTTTTTGAGGGTAAGTTTTATATCCGTTTTTTACAGTGTTTTTACAATGTAATGTACGCTTTCGTATCCTAGATTAGGAGGATGGTATGCTTATGGGTATTAAGACTTTTGAGGATTATTATAATCGTTTGTTGAAAATGAAGCCTAATGTGTATATTGATGGTGTGAAGGTTGACAGAAGTGATCCGCGGATTCGTCCTGGAATAAATGTTATTAAGGAAAGCTATGATAGGGCGAATGATCCTGATTTTGAAGATTTGTGTACTGCGACGTCGCATCTGACTGGAGAGAAGATAAACCGGTTTACACACGTTCACCAGAGTAAGGAGGATCTTTTGAAGAAGCAGTTGATGACTAGGGTGCTTTGTCACCGTGTGGGGGGGTGTATTCAGAGGTGTATGGGGATCGATGCTGTGAATGCCCTGTCCGTTGTGACCTATGAGATGGATCAGGTGCTTGGTACAGATTACTATCCGAGATTTGAGAAGTTTTTGAGATATTTTCAGAAGGAGGATATTACGGGTAATTGTGCTCAGACTGATACCAAGGGGGATCGGCTGAAGAGGCCTCATGAGCAGGTGGATCCGGATCTTTATCTGAGGGTGGTTGAGACTAGGAAGGATGGGATAATTGTCCGGGGGGCAAAGATTTGTAATACTGTTGCTCCGTATGCGGATGAGATAATAGCTGTTCCCACTAGGTTCATGACTGATAAGGATAGTGATTATGCTGTTGCGTTCGCGGTACCGGCGGACACGGATGGGGTGAAGCTTCTGAGCAGACCTGCGTATCCACACAAGAGGAAGAAACTATATGCCCCTGCGGCAAATATGGGTGATGTGGAGTCATTTACCATATTTGACGACGTCTTCGTTCCCAAGGAAAGGGTTTTTATGAATGGGAATGAAGATTCGAGGGTGACGCCTTTTGCGGGTTTCCTCGCCTTGCTGTTCGCCCACTTTCACAGGCATTCTTACACTGGTTGCAAAGCTGCAGTGTCCGAAGTCTTGGCTAGCATGTCGGCGCTTGTTGCTGAGTATAATGGAATTGAAAAAGAAAAACATGTTAGAGAAAAGCTATCTCACTTAATAGGCACGGCGGAACTGGTATTCGCCGCGGGTGAGGCCAGCGCCTACCGTGCTGAGAGATCAGATTCTGGTACGTACATTCCGGACGAGGTGTTAACCAATGCGGGGCGAAGGCTTGCCGGTGAGGAGATATATAACGAGTACAAGATACTTGCCGATCTTTCGGGGGGACTATCTGTCACTATGCCTCTTGAGGGTGATTTCTATAATGAGGAAACAGGGGACCTAGTAAACAAGTACATTATGAGAAATCCGAATATCTCCGCGGAAAACATGCATAAATGCTTCCGAATGATTGAAACTGCGCTGGGCTCGGAAATATCGGGACTCTCACAGGTAGCGGGTTTGCACGGTGGGGGCAGCCCTCAGATGGAGACTATTACTATGATGTCTAGGTATGATTTGGAGAGTTTAAAGAGCATTGCCAAGTATCTGGCGGGTATTGAGAAAGAGCTGCCCAGATACACGAGGCCAACAGTGACCCCAAGAGCCATACTAGACAGATTCAAGCAGATTTACGCACCCCAAGTGAAAAAATAATCCGAAAACACTTAATCGCAAACCCATGTTCGTAAACTTATGAATCATATTTCCCTTTTTTTATTTTTTAGATATTTTTTCTGTTATACCGTTTGCTTTCGACGATATTCTTATTTTGTGTTTATATTTTGTAGGCGAACTGTTAAAATTTCTGAAAATTAGTGACCGACTTGAATTTTTTCAGTAATAGCGTGTTGGATTTGAATACAAATTAAAAAAAATCAGGAGGTAGACGCTTAATCCGGTATTATTTTCATATTTTTAGGTGTTTTTGGTTTTATTAGGTTTTGTCTTCTTCCAAAAGTTCTATTGCCCATTCGTGACCACAATTTACGCAGCGGCGTCCAATGTAGATGAGGTAGTCTGCACAGACCTCTTTTTTTATGAGAATCTTTTCGTGTTGTGCAACGGTGCCGCATTTGGGACATTTATGCAAAGAATGAGCCTCCTATCCAAATACGTTTCAGGCATTTACTACTTAATTTTTACTATTTGTTAGGGCTAAAGTGAATTCTAAAAAGTTCAAGTTTAAAAAATTTGTTCTTGTTGCAGTTTAAAAAGTGTATATACCACGTTAGGTCATAATTATACTGGGATTAATAATTGTTTTTCCGTTTAGGGTTAGAGAAGGGAATGTTTTTAATTGGCGGAGTTATTTTTTTAATGATAGTGAGGCTATCCAAACACAAAGTGAAACTGTGTTTTGTTTGATAATGTATAGGAGGAGTTTTGGAATTGGTTACGGCCGCCTATATTCTGATCAAGACGGCATCTGGCTTTGAGAAGACTATTTTTATCCCAGTTAAAGGAGTTCGGTTACGTAGAGCATGCAGATCTGGTTTATGGACTGTATGATATTATAATTAAGGTGAGTATGAACAATTCAGATGAATTGGACTCGTTCATTTTCGATGTTTTAAGACCCATGGAAGGGATAGTGGAGACTATGACTTGTATAATTGCACCCGAGAAATGATTTCCAAAAGGAGAAAAAGCCTGCCCATCCCCTACAAATTTTTTATATTTTTAATTGTGGAAGTTACTGGTTTTGAGAAGAGAGATGTTTTTTGCTACCAGCGATACTCGAATAGCTCCGGGTCCATAAGTTTTTTGGCCCATTTCACGTGAACCACTTTTTCATCCTTTTCAATTTCCCTTCCCTCAATTTTTTCTTCACTTTTTCTGAGTATTTTTGACGCCCTCAACATCCCCAGCCACGTATCCAAGTTTTTCTCAGCCTCATCCGGGGAAATCCGGCCCCGCTCTATCTCGCTTATAACCCTTAGAATCTCATTTTCCAAAAACCTGGAGAGAGTGGCCCCAAAAATGATATCATCACTCGTCAAATCCCCTCTAGCTTCGCGATCCTCAAACTCGTCAACTATCGATTCCAATTTGATTTCTTTCCCCTTAATATGGGCGGACTCAGGGACCGTGGCGCTAATATAGGAAAAGGGATTCGCAAGTTTATGGATAACCCTCTCCTTCTTTGACTTTAGCATATTATCACGTGATATTAATAACCACTAGCACTAAAAAAGAATTACCAAGCATGTCACATCAAGCATTTCAAGAAAAATGTTCAAAAAATCGAAGTGACAAAGAACGCATGCCAATTTTTTAAAACGGAGTAAATGGGAAGCATAACCAATTAAAAATAGCTATTTTTAATACTATGCTTTGTGTAAAATGGGGAGAAGCTTTTTAATGAAAATTTTTATAAATGTGTATATTAATCATATGTTAATACCTCGATGCAACAATAAGAATTCTGTTGAAAAAATAGAGTAAACGGGGTATAAAATAGAGAAAAAGGTGTAGAAAATTGGCTGAAACTGACGAAAACACTGTATTTGTCGGAAATAGAAAACCAACCATGAACTATGTTCTGGCAGTAATAACCCAATTCAATAAGGGAACAAAAGAAGTCTCAATAAAGGCTCGCGGAAGAGCAATCAGCAGAGCCGTAGACGTAGCAGAAATCACGAGAGAAAGATTTCTCTCAGACGTAAAAGTGAAAACCATAGAAATCGGCACCGAATCCATTGAAAACGAGCGAGGACAAAGCAACGTGTCAGCAATGACCATAACACTAGCAAAGTAAATCCACCAAGAGTAGGCGAAAACCACAAGCTACAAGTGACCCCCCAAAAAACAAAATAGAAACAAGAGAATAGCGGTAATCAAAAACACTAAGAACCAGTGACAAACAAGTTCCCGGAGAGAAACCGAGAAGGGTGTGGAAGGGCAACCAAAAAATAAGCTCCCTTCATTTTCTTTTATTCTAATTTTTTATTTCTCACAAATATGATTGTTTTTTATGGAAGATATAGTTAGGGCAGCGATAACAATTATCAGTAATATTACCAAAAATATGATGCCAAAAGGTTTCCCTGTGAGTCTGTCCCAAGCCTTGGAGAGATAAGAACCCGTTATTTGAATAGCGGCATAAAGAGTATGCCCAATGCCAGAGAAATCAGGATCCAAAGCCAAGCAAGACCGGGCAAGCTCTGAATGCCCGCAACAAATCCGAAGACACCATACAAGAGGAGCCAGAGCCATGAACCACTAAGCAAATACTGGATGCCCGGAAATAATCCAAGGGCACCATACCAGATTTCGGCAAGAGCCGCAAGGTGGCTAGGGTAGTAATAATAGTTAGCATTACAGTCAGGGGTTTACCTCCGTAGTAACCCGCAGCAGAATAAGACGCGGCCTAGAAACCGGCGTAGAAGACCAAAACGATTGCAACCTAGGTCAGAATCCAGAAAAGAGTTAGGCCCGCTACCATAAGGATACCGGCGATTAGTGCAAGGGCCCGTTGCTAATTCCGCAATAATATGGGCTTTTATGATGAGAGGTATCTCGCGTAGATCTCTAGAGACTTGTGAATCCTCCCCCTTTTAACCAGAGTAACAGGCTATATACCAATCATCCCTAACCAGCGATAATTAAGAAGATGGCAATCAAAAATTGAGCATCGAAAAGCTTCATAGACTCCATATTATCATGAAAAAGGAAAAAATGTTATTTATCCATTTTGGAGTCCATATAGGATTGGCTATATGACAATATTTTAATAGAAGACAAAAGAAAACACTATAAGATACCCAAAAAAGGGAAAGCAGTAAAATTTAAAGCAAGGCAATCAACTAAAAAGTATAATACATTTTATGGAGGTAGGTGGGTAATTGAAGGAGTTTCTTGAACATGACACTTACATTTTCAAAACCGACAAGTCCGAGAAAGAGTCCATAATCAGAGATGAGGATGACAACGAGCTTGGAAGAGCTGTAACAAGTCACGGATTACTCCGACTCCGTGCAGAGGTGAATCTTTATGATTCACAAGGGAAAAAATGGGGAAGAGTTGAGGTAAAAGCCAGACTCTCCCGCGCTGTATACAATTTCTACGACCACAATGAAAATATCATAGCAAAAATGAAGCCAAAAATAAAATCCATTTTAAAACCCGCATTATGGATGGAAGACCCGGAAGGTAAAAAAATATACGATGTTGATTCAAACTGGAACGGGCAGGAATACAAAATAAAAGACAAGAGTGGTTCAATTGTAGCTCAAATCAAACAGGAGTCTACAGGACTGACAGGTTCTGACTACATACTCAAAATAAAAAACATGAACCCCCTAATAGCCCTACTAATGGTGCCCGCAATAAGAATATTTTTGAGCACATATGCAGACACCACAGACGGATTGGCACTCTTGGACTTTGATATTTAATTTGAGTTATTTCCCATAATCTATATCATTACTTGAGTAGCTGACAAATGTCTTAATTTTCCAATCATACTATTAAAAATGTAAAAAATGAAGACCAAAGACATGTCTTGTAGGCAACTGCACATTATTATTTTATAGCTCTTCTAATTCGTCGCTTGATTTTTTCCAGAGCCTTCCTCCCAGCCATACCAAGGGTAGTAGTTTCCTCTGCTCCTTTTCTGACTTATCTCGGTCAATTTCTTAAGGAATTTTTCTCGATATCGTTTAGTCCTGCTTAGAGTACCGCTTTTATTGATAATGGTGGCTTTAGACCGTTCAAAACATGTTCTGCGTATTCGCCGTTTCGTGGATACACATAAAAGACTCGCCCACTGCGATGCCTTCCGCCAAATCCAATTATCCAATTCTTAATAATATACTTTTTACCCTTTTCAACTAATACCCCTAAGTCCAGCGCGTCAAACAGAACTTGGTAGGCTTGTTCATCGGTTATACCAAAATTTCGACACCATGATAAAAGTTTATATGGTTTTTTAATTTTAATTTCTTTTTCTATTAATTTACCTAACCTTTCTAATTGATTGTTTGGAAACATGTATATCCAGTTCCTCCTTCTAACTTTGCCCTTCTTCTCTCCCTCTAGTATCTAATTCTGCTTGAGTGTGTGGTGGCTGTTATAGCCTACTTTGATTCAAAGCAGAAAACCCCGTCTCTCTTAATATCCCAAATCTGCAAACATTGTAATGCTGTGATGTACTATTCACAAAAGATATTTATTTTTAACGGTAATATTTCAAATAACTGGAAATAATGATTATTCTTCAAGTAACATTACAAAAATAAAAGTGATTTGTAAGAAATGAAAAAATCTGTAAAATATCTCTATCATTAGAAAGGAATATGAAAAAAAGTGAAATAACTAAAGCAGTAAGGAATAAATTATTTGCTACTAGTTTCCGCAGCCGCTGCCTCTTCCTCCGGAGTCTTCTCCTTCTGATGAACAGCCTTCGTAAAAGTCCTAGCAAGCTCACTGTACCAGTTGAGAAGCTTGCCCAGATCAGTAGCCTTGAAATAGACTCCTCCAGTCACGGTGGCGATATTCTCCATGAGCCGGTCGTTAACCTCACCGCCTAGCCCCACGGTGTATAAGACAACATTTGGAAGCTGCGCAAGTTCACGCTCCACAATCGACATCACAGCCTCCTCAGTATCCGTACCCTGCGGAAAACCATCAGTCAGGAAGATTAGCATGTTCTGTCCACCACTCTTAAACGACTTCTTAAGCAAGCCGATCGCCTTGCGCAGGGCATCGCTCATGTTTGTGTACCCTCCGGTTTTGTAGGCGACTTCGGTGAGTATGGTGTCTGCTACTTGGTCTATTTTTCCGGTGGTGGCGTCGTAGTATTCGTTTCCGTCAAATTTTACGATTTTGGCTTCGTCGTGGTAGGTGGCTATGGCTACTTTTTCTCCGTATCCCCTTCCTACTTTTTCTGCTAGGTATAGTAGTGATGCGAATGCTGCTCCGTGTCTTCTTTTTACGTCGTCTCCTTCTTCGAATCTGCTGAGGAAGCTTGAGATTTGTTCTGATTCGAGTAGGCTGACTATGCCTTCTCTTGCTGGTGCTATGTTTACTACTTTCATGTCTTTGGTGCTCATACTTCCAGATACGTCGATGAGTAGTATGGCGTTGAAGGGCATGGCTGGTCCTATGGGTACTATTTCGGCTCTTTCGATTTCGGGCCAGTTGACTATGGCGAATTCTTGTCCTTTGAGGTCGGGTTCGGTGGATTCTATGCTGATGTTGGATTCGAGGTCTTTCCATCTGAGTTTCATTTTTTTGAAGATGACTCTTTTGTTTAGGAGTTTTTTTAGTTCGCTTCTTCTTTCTTGGGCTTGTTTGAATACGTCTTCGGGTGATTGTCCGCTGAGGGGTTCTACTCCTATTATTATTCGTCTTAGGGGTTGGAGTTTTCCGGTGTAGTTTTTGACTGTGACTGTGAATCCTTCGTCGAGTCCGCTTGATTCTACTAGGGTGGAGTCGATTTTTATCTTGTTCTTTTCCACCTTTTTGTCGGTGTATACTGGGGCGGCGCCGAAGTTTCCAGTGGTGGGGTCTTCGAATAAGATTATGTTTCCTTCGTAGATTCCTTCAGTTTTTGCAGTTTCGGGGTGGATGAATGCCGAGCCTTCGGTTTCGCCTGCTTTAACTATTTCGAGTTCCATTTCATCGGTACCTCGCATTCTCGTTGCGGAGAATTTTGTTGATTTCTAATTTAAATTCGGAGTTAATAAATGCTTTTCATTCTGCAGATTTGGTTGGTGTGCTCTGGCTTTTTTCGGTTAAAAATTTGTTATTTTTTGGCGGGTTATGGATAACAAAAGAGTTATAATTACTGTGGTTCTTAAATTTTTACTAAAAATCTGGAATTTTTATGGATGCGTGTTTACCAATTGGGGTAGGTCGTATGAGTTTTCAGAGAGTAAGGGAATTTTTAACAAAAGAGCTGGTTGACGTTAAGAGGATTCCGAAGTTATCGCCTCAGATCATTGTGGGAATTAGTTCTGATACCGGTAGGTTGCTGAAGGAACATAATGTGAAGAATGTTAAGAAGCTGTCTCAGCAGGATTCTCGGAGTCTTTCTCAGTTAACGGGGATTGGTCGGTCTCAGCTTGAGAAGTGGATTCATGTTGCGAGGATATTGGTGGCTATTAGTGAGGGGAATGTGAGGGATCAGAAGAAGATTGTTTTTTCTGGTCTGGATAATGTGGGTAAGACTGCGATTATTCAAACTTTGATGACCGGGTGCGTGCCTGTTTCAGTGAATCAGCAAAAAACTCTTACCGAGTTGGGGCCTACGGAAGGCTTGCGGAGAGAGGAAGTTACCTTGTTTGGCTGGATACAGGCTGAGATATTGGATATGGGTGGTTTGGAGCAGTACCGGTTGAAGTATCTTGAGGAGAAGGGTGAGGTTTTTGGTCAGACTGATTTGCTGGTTTTTGTGATTGATGCTCAGGATTATGGTCGATTTAATGAGGCTCTGGATTACCTGAATAGTGTACTTGATGTTTACAGTTCTCTCGGCGGGATTCCCTACACTGCGGTTTTCCTAAATAAGTGGGATGCTGAAGTGGAGTCACCGGACCACTTGGAGAGATTGGAGTTACTGAGGAAGAATATTGCTAAGATTTTTCGAAAGGTTCGTTCTGACCGGTTCCACGTGGATAATACGAGTGTTTTTGAAGCTGAGAAACTGTTTCTGAGTTTTTCAACTGTTTTGAGAAAAATTTCCAACGTGTTGCCAGTAATTGAGGGGATACTTAGGGAATACGGAGACCTGTTGGGGAGTAGGGATTTGATGCTTTTTGATGATAAGGCTCTATTAATCGCGGACTATACGTCAAACTATCAGAAAGTGCTGTCGACAACCACTATGAGAATGATTTGGCTTCGAGAAACTTTGACAAATAATTATTCTCTAAAAGCCAGCACCATGACTGTGGAGCTGGGGCCAAACCAAATTATTGTTTGTAAACCTGCAGACTGGGAGGATAAAACCGTCTACATAGCGGGAGTATTGCCATCCACTGAGAAAAGCGGTGTTCTAAACATACTGGGAGAGGAGCTCCAGCCTTGGATACGCAACATAGGAATAATCTAAAAAGGAAAACCGGGGCAGCCAACCTTCACCATAAAGGGTTTGTTCTCACCCTTTTCCCATTTGGACTAGTATTTTTATTGCTTCGGAATTTCGCGCGTGGTCAAACGCTTTTAACACTTCTTTGAACTGGTATCTGGCTGTTATCAAAGAGTCCGTATCAATAAGTCCCAGCTCTAGAAGTCTTATCGCTGGCGTGAAGGGGCCGCATCTTGAGCCTATGATGGTGATTTCGTCTACTACGATTTCTGACCAGTTCAACTCCAGATTCTGATGGTAGGTGCTCTTCGCAATTATTGTTCCCGAGGGGCGAATCAGCCTTTTCGCCAAGCTGTAGCCTTTGGGATTGCCAGTGCATTCAACCACCAGATCAGCCTTTATTTCAGGTACCTTCTCAAGAGTGCTGGTTTTAACACCCATTCTTTCAACTATTCTCAATTTGTTTTCATGTTTGCCCACCAGTGTCAAATCACAGCCGGTAAGCCTCAGAACCTGAGTAATTAGCAAGCCGAGTTTTCCATCGCCTAAAACGTATATTCTCCAAGTTGGCTTAATGTGGGTCTGCATTAAGATCTCCAGAGAGGCTGCCAGAGGCTCCACGAACACTGCTTGGTCATCACTTACGCCTTCGGGAAGAACATGAATATTCTCCTGGGGCAGTGTTGTATACTCGGCGAAAACGCCATCCGCGTTTTGTATGCCCAGAACACTCCTATTGGGACAATGCCTCTGCAAACCTGTCTTGCAATATTCGCAGGAGCCGCATGCGAAATTTATTTCACCCACCACGCGTCTTCCTAAAAGTTTCTCATCACTTGCCTCCTCAACAACACCCACGAACTCGTGGCCCGGCACTCCGCTAAAATTCATATATCCTTTCATGAGTTCCAAATCCGTTTTACAAATTCCAACGACACGGGGTTTAATTAAAGTCCAACCGGGTTTTATCTCGGGTTTATGATAATCCTCAACAATTTTGGCTTCGCCATTCTCTATTAGTAAAGCTTTCAAAACAAACACGCCTCATTTATCGACTTTTATAATTTTAAACACGAAAACAGTATTAAAACTATATCGGAAAATTAATTGTAAAATTGGAAAGATTTGTAGAAAAATCTTTTAGAGAGAGTGGTTGAAATTAAATGAAAAAAGCTTTGAGCGTAGGAGGAAAATAGATGAGTAGTGTGGGTGACGAGTTACCCTTTGTCGGTGTTTCAACATTCTGTAAATTCCCTTACACCAAAAACCTAGAGGGTGTGGACGTAGCGATTGTTGGAGCCCCCTTAGATCAGGGGGTCACAAACCGTCCGGGAACGAGGTATGGGCCGAGAGCCATTAGGGAAGCCTCCCAGATTTACGGTCCCTTCTTCCAAGCCGAGCAGGGAATATTCGACGTTGAGCTTGGGAGATACAAGCTTGCTGGTACCAAAATTATCGACTATGGTGATGTGATAGTAGCACCTACATTGAGTGAGTTGAACTTGGACCTAATCACAATGTACCTTCAGGAAATCATAGGCAATAGGGTGTTTCCGGTAACTCTGGGGGGTGACCACTCGATCACGTTCCCGGTGGTTAGGGCGTTTAAGGATAAGCCCCTTGACATAGTGCATTTCGACACTCACTTGGATTTTATGGATGAAGTGGCGGGAATAAGAATTAGTCATGCAAACCCGTTTAAGAGGGCTACAGAACTGGAGTTTGTTAAGGGTATCACACAAATAGGCATAAGAGGATTACTTAACCCCACTTTTATAACGGATGAAGCGGAAAAGTACGGCTCAAAAATAATTACGGCCGAGAGAGCCATAAAACAGGGAGCCCAGTGGGTGTTAGAGCAGGTTCCAGAGGCTGAAAACATTTATGTTTCAATAGATATAGACGCTCTCGACCCTTCGGTGGCTCCCGGAACCGGAACCCCTGAGCCCGGAGGATTTACGTATCTTCAGATGAGGGAGATGCTCACAGCTCTGCCTAGGAAAGGAAATATTGTGGGGTTTGACTTGGTGGAGGTGAACCCGCTTTACGATCCAGCGGGAGTCACGGCACAGACAGCGTCAAGACTCATAATAGACTTTTTAGCAGCTATAAGGGATAAAAGATAGTAGGTTTAAATCGAGGTTTGGATCAAAAGAGATGCTGACTAGAATCCTAGTTGTTTAGAATATTTTGTAATTCCTATTCGTTGCGTTATTATGGTTAGCCTAGCTTGGTTTGTTCTGTTTACTTCTCTTGTGTGGAATAGTTTTTAAACCAGAAGCACCATCCTTAGCTATTACTAATAAGCTAATATTTCCATCTTTTTGGAAGCGTATTTCTGAATCATAAAGTATTTAAATTGCAAATTTAAGATAATGAGCAAAATTGAAAAAAGAGAGGTTGTTGGAATGGAGCCTAGTCGATACAGGGATGATGGTGCTTTGTGGTTGGAGAAAGGTATTCCATTAGACTTGGACTTGGAAAAGCTCGTTGATTGGATTGGGAAAAAAGGTCCAGTCTCGTACTTGATGTTTGGTATAACTTATCAATGTCAATGTAATTGTAGGCACTGCTGTACTGGCAATTATCAGAAAGAAAAACACAGAGAGCTTACAACCGAAGAGGTTAAGGACGTGTTGGATCAAGCCAATAAAACTTTGGCAGTCAACTTTTTCGGTGGTGAGCCAACCCTGAGAACGGATCTCATGGAGCTAATAAGCTACGCTTCGGACAGATCAGTGTTCGTGTTTGTGGACACCAACGGGATATGCGTCACTAAAGATTTTGCTCAACAATTGAAGGACAGTGGTTTGGATCTACTCTATGTTAGCATTGACAGTCCATACGCGGAGCAACACGATGAGTATCGAAGATTCAAAGGATGTTTTGAAAAGGCGGTTCAAGCGGTAAAAAACGCGCTTGATGTAGGATTAAAGTGCGTGTTATCCACGTATATTACGAAAGAAAGTCTAAGTAATGGTGATTTTGAAAGAGTAATTCAAATGGCAAAGGATTTGGATGCCACAGGAGTAAGATACCTTTTACCCACCCCGGCCGGTAGATGGTTGCACAATGTTGATGTAAGATTATCTCCCAAGGAGGAAGAGAGGGTTAGGGAAATCGTGGAGTTCCCATTTGTTTGCCGAGATTTCTATTTCCAAAATCAAGCTTCAAGTAAGTGTAGGGGAGTGGCGGACAGGGAGTATATTTATATATCGCCCTACGGCGACCTGCAACCTTGTTGTTTTATGCCTCTTTCCTTTGGGAATGTCAGGGATGAGCCTCTGAAAGTGCTTCTGGATAGAATGTGGAGTCATCCAATGTATAGTGAACCTTGTATTTTCTCTGAGTGCCCCATGATTAGTGAGGAGTTTCGAAACAAGTACATTGATACGATTCCCCCCGACGCAAAACTACCATTCAGGATGTAATATTAAGAAAGTGTTTCACATAATTTAATCAAAAACTCAAATATTGTTTAGGGATTGTTTATTGCAGGGGTAGATTGGCTTTATATTCGCCAATATCGTGAACCCATTTGACTGTGAAGCCCAGTTTCTTAATCACATGTATTATTCTTCTGTTTGTGGGAGATAAGTAAGCGTACAGAGTTTTTACCCCCGTTTTTCTTGCCACCTCAATTGTGTATTCAAGTAGCTTGGTTCCTATCCCCTGGCCTTGGTAATCATCATGTACGACTATCGCTATCTCGGCTTCCCCAGTGGTTTTATCAATGTAGTATCGGGAATCCGCAATTATTTTTTCCTCTCCATTTACTTTTACTATGGCTACTAGCGCCATTTTGTCATCGTAGTTTACTTCGCACCACTGTTCCACTATCCATCTGGTGACCGGTTGATAGTTTAAGAAGCGGTAATAGTTCGTTTCCTTTGATAGTGTGCTGTACATTTCATACAGTTTGTCCTTATCGACAGCCGGTTTTAACGGTCTGACAAATGCTTTGGTTCCGTCTAGCATTTTTATAACAGTTTCAAACTGCTCTGGATAAACAACATGCATACTCTCAGCTTCTCCCTTACCAGATAAATATTTTACCTATCACAAATTATAACACATCAAAAATTTTATACAAATCCACTTTTTCATAATTCTATAT
>DXJA01000311.1 GCA_019056875.1 Candidatus Jordarchaeum madagascarense | reverse complement strand
CCTAAGGGGATGTCTTTTAATATCAGCGATTGGCAAATACTACAAGGAAACACCTAGTCCACTTATTTATGCTACAGTACACCACAATAGGGAGTGTAACGGAGAATTATTCATTTTCTCTTCTCCTGGAGAACCGTTTCTAGGGATTATTTTTCAATTTCAAGCATTTTTCCAGCTCAAACTTACTTTCGCCACTAGCCTTCCCCGACCGGCTTCTCTAACACCCTATTTCGCCGAATGAAGCCGAAAAACTCTCCTTTCTCCACACACCCATAACCGAAAAAATCTACATCCATCCAGCGGCGAGCAGTCTAATAGGAGGCAAATCTACTAGTAGTTTGCGTTCAAGGTCTTTAAACTGCTTGGCTTCTTGTCTTTTGTTTCTCTATTTCCTCTTCCCGTAACTTTCTCTTGAATATCTTCTCGGTAGCGGTCAGTGGCAAGTCCTCCTTGAACTCAACAAACTTGGGTACAGCGTAGGGTGGGAGGCGTTCTTTACAATGCCTGATGATATCCTCTTCCAATTGTTTGCTGGGCTCGTATCCCTCTCTAAGCCTGGTGAATACCTTTATCCTTTCGCTGCCCGGGCGCTTGGGGTCAGGAATTCCTATTGCTGCTGCTCTAGAAACGGCTGGATGCTCGTACAGGACATCGTCGACCACACGTCCGTACACCTTGTAGCCTGAAACGTTTATCATGTCTTTCATCCGGTCGACCACGTAGAAGTAGCCATCTTCGTCCATCTTGCAGATGTCTCCCGTGTATACCCATCCGTCCCTCAAACCATTGCCCGAGGTGGGCCAATATCCCTTCATAACTTGCGGTCCACGGATAATCATTTCTCCTGATTCTCCAACCGGCATATCTTGGGTTCCGGTTTCAAGGTCGACGATTCTTACCTCTGTGTCGGGCACTGGTATACCTATGGATCCGAGCTTAAGTGGCAGGTTAAGATCAATGCCGACTCCCTTCAGTATAGTTACGAAATTTGAGTGAGTGACTGGACTTGTTTCGGATAACCCGTAGCCCTCACTCACGAGTATATCCGCCTTCTTTTCATACGTTTTGGAGACCTCAGGAGGGAGAGCCGCTGAGCCGCTGAAGGGGATAGTTCCTAGTAGCTCTTTTAGGTCAACACCCTTAGTTTCTGCCAATCGCATGAATTGCGTGGGTACAGCTGGTGTAAAAAGGGGATTATATTTTTTCACGAGTTGATAAATCATCTCATTGTCCCTAGGGTCGGGAACTAGGAGCAAATTCCCCGCCCAGTTTAGGGCCAAGTTCATGGCGCAAGTGAATCCATAGATGTGGGAAAACGGTATGCACCCCAGTACGGCGAATTCGCCTTGGTAGGCTTCCATTATAATGCCTGCGGTCGGGCCAAAGGTCTGTATTATGTTTGTCGTCAAGTTGTAGTGGGTGAGCATTACCCCCTTAGGTACACCTGTTGTGCCCCCGGTGAAGATCAAAACTGCCAAATCTTGCGTTGGGTCGACTTCAACTTTGGGAGGATTTGGTTCAGCCGTACTTATCAAATTTCTTAGTTGCAGGGCGTCTTGTATCTCTTTAATTTCTGGTTCTTCTTCGGCCGAATAGTCCTTGAGGGATGTGATTATTACCTGCTCAAGCTTTGTTTCGCTCTTTATAGAGACTACTTCATCTAACTTTGAATCTTGTGTGATTATCGCTTTCGCCCCTGACATTTTAAGCACGTAAGTAAGATCGGGAAGCGGTAGCAACGGGTTGAACAATCCGACGATTGCTCCCGCTTTTAGGGTACCATAAACGCTGATGATAAACTGAGGTGAATTCCAAAATTGCACGCCAATGACGTCACCTTTATTCACTCCCAATTCAGCGAGAGCCGATGCAAGCCTATCCACATGGGACTTGAGCTCTCTATACGTGTATTCTCTCCCCATATATACTGCTGCCGAGCTATCAGGGTATTTGCTCGCAGCCCTGTCTATTAACTCAAACAACGGAATTTTAGGGTATTCAAAACTACTCTGAAGCCCTAATTCATCGTATATCTTCAACCAAGGTTTATCAGCGTAAGTCGGTTTCAACGTTATCTTCTTCGAATCTCCCATCACGATACCCCCTCAATCTTTGAGGACTGAACCCGTCTCCCAGCGTTATAATCTCCTGCTTAATGCATACCTTTTTGATTAGGCGGAAACAGAGGTAGGATTGGCTGCAGTTTATTAGTATTCGGCTCTTTAACCCTGATTTTATATGTGTACACCTCTCTAACTTCTCCGGAGTCCTCCAATCATTGAGTAGATAAAGCCCATACCCGTTTATTAATGCCATATCTCTACGGCAAATATATATAAATTTTACGATAATGCTGAAGAACCTTCAAGTATGAGGGGTCATTATTACAGTCATAAAAATGATAAATACGCTCGAAACTATTCTAAAAATTAGATTTGGTTTAGTTGTTTGTTTTCTATTCGGGGCAATAATCTTTTTCCATTCCTGAATGGAGCAATTCTGAAACAATAATCGCCAAAATTTTTGGCAACTATACTGGCATTTCCCTGTTAGGCTTGTTAAATATTAATTTAATTAAGGGCGAGACAAATTCTTTGAGAAAGTAGGTATCTATTTGCTTTCTTTGCGGAGTCTTTGGAATCGGTCAAATAGTTTGGTGAATCTTAAGAGACCTTTGCGGACTTTTCCTGTGTTGTAGTCGTTGATAAAACTTTGGATGTTGTTCTCATAGTCTTCTCGGCATATCTGAAATATTTGTCTCGCAAAAAGGGAAGCAAACCCCGTGATTAGAGATAAAACTTTTCTTCTGAGTGGACTCTTTATTCCCCGGTACTCATTGACAAGCTCTGGTAGCCAGTTGAGGTTGTGCTCCCAGCATTCGAGAAGGAGTTCGGTGTGCGCAGCTTTCATATCGTTAAGTGTGAAAGATTTTTCCTTTCCCAGAGTTCCCATGGCTACGAAGAACAGGGGTACAATCATGCTCTTAAAGCTTCTCAATTCTCTGATGAGATGCAAGGTGTCGAAAATGTCTTTTTCCGTTTCGTGTGGTAGTCCCAAAATTAGTGTGGAGACTGGAACCCAGTGATTTTCATTTAAAACTCTAAAGGCTTGAGCTACGACATCTGGCCATTCTTCAGGTTTGAACGGTTTGCATTTCCCTAGCATGTGCTGATTAATCATTCTAATGCTTCCGGTTTCTAATCCTGTCTGACCACTTAACCAGTTTTTAGAATCGAGCTCAAGGATATGCGAGATGCCCTCAACGAGGTCTGGAGCGGCCGCAATGGAGCTTAGTGCGAAGTGGCTTATTTCCACGGATTTAACTCCGGGGTGTGAACTTACAGTTTGGAAGAGTTTGAGAACCTCCCCCCTGTTGATTTTAATGCCCTTGGCTTTGTATCTTAAAATGTCTTCCGCGTGGAGGAGGATATAGGGGTTTCCGAATCTAACATTTATCTCCACTTCCTTGAGAATGTAGTCTAAGGGTTGGCATCTGAAACTTTTAAGAGTGGGTGTGCAGAATTTGCATCCTCTTCCACATCCTCTAGCGATCTCAACCAGTCCGCAAACACCGGGTCTTCTTATGAGCGGTATCTTCTCTTCGGGTACAGGATCTCCATACACCACTCCGGGGATATTTTTTCCCTTAACCACTTTTTCGAAGAGTGGAGGTACAACAATTTCTCCCTCACCGATTACCACAGATTCTATTCCCAGCACTTTTCTATTATACTCTTCTTCTAGTTGCCACGCTCCTGGGCCTCCCACAATTATTTTGGGCTTATATTTGCTTAGACGGATTCGAAGTAGAAGTTGCAGGAACATCCAGGCCATTTGGGGATATCCGCCGAATAGTCCTCGGAAAGTCGTGGTTGCAGGACCTATTCCCATAGGATCAGTCTCGGTGATTCCAACGACTTTGGTATCAGGTCCAAGGGCTCGGGAAAGATGCTCGGGACTAACAACCATCACGTCTTTCTCATCAAACCCGTATTCGAGGAGAGCAGCCTCAATTTTTCGTGTCCCGTAGGGGGCTAGCACCGCAGCTCCCTCCCTGCTCACATCTACGGGAGGGCAGAAAATTTTAAAGTAAAAGTAGGGGGGTATGAAGCCCGCTGGGACACATGAGCTGAAGCCGAGAAACATGCCGCCCACGTAATTACTCATGAGAGTTCTATCCGCGGTAAGAATAATGGGAGTCCCATCGGACAAGTAACACACCACTAAAACACTTTATACTGGAAACTCGTTTTGTTGGTTAAACCGTGTTGATAATATTAATTTTCCTATTCCTATTCAAATTTCTATGGAGTGCGGTTCAGATGTCTTTTCACTGGTTTTCAGCTTTTCCCATAGATTAAGGTTGTTTATGCATCCGGGGTCTGGTGCCAGGTATTCTCCAAAGTATCCGTAGGCTCTCGCTCTGCAGCCTCCACACACATACCGGTATTCGCACTGCCCGCATTGACCTTTTAGCTTGTCCCTGTCCCGCAGTTCCTTAAAAACCGGGTTGCCCCACACTTCTTCAAAATTGTCATTCCTTATGTTTCCAACAGGGAGTGGGAAGAATACGCAGGGGGTTATTGTTCCGTCTGGGTCAAGAGCACAGTAGACCCTGCCTGCTCCGCAGCCTCCGATAAAATCGCTTAACTCAACGAGCTGCTCGTAGAGACGGGTGTTGTAAAAGTGTGTGGGAATGATTATTAGGTTGTCTTCTGCCTTCTCCTTAGTTTCCTTCTCCACTTGGAGTGAGACTCTTGCAAACTGGGGGGCTGTGGAAAGGACTTCCACCTTACTGTTGGTTTTTAGCCTCTGGTATAAGTGTCTTAGGATTTCCTCCCTCTCGGAGGGTTCGAGGTCGTTTTCTGCAATGAATCTTCCGCGACCACTGGGAACGAAATTATACAGCATCCACCAGGGAACTTTGAGCTGCTCGCACAGCTCTATTATCTCTGGTATTTCATCCTTGGAGTACTTGGTTCCGGTGGTTGAAACCTCCACAAAGATTTCCTGCTCTACACAATTCTTGATTCCCTTAATGGTTTTCTCAAAGGCTCCTGATACTCCTCGGAAGCCGTCGTGAGTCTCAGGCTTTGCCCCATCCAAACTAATCTGGACGTACCCCGCTCCACTGTCTTTGATTCGTTTTGCTACGTCTTTTGTTATGAGTGTGCCGTTTGTTGCGATGGCAGTGTACATGCCGTGGTCATGGACTGCTTTTAAGGTGTCAAAGAAGTCTTTCCGCATTAGGGGCTCTCCGCCCGAGAAAGCGATTATTAATACACCTGCGTCAGCCAGTTTCTCCACGGTTTCAATTGCTTCACTGGAGTTGAGCTCATCGGGACGTGCTTTTCCGGCTGTGGCGTAGCAATGCTTACACTTCAGATTACAGAGCCAGGTGTAATTCTAAACCACTAGGAAGGGTGCTCCCGGAACAAATGGGCGATTCACACCAAACCTTGCCACCCCACGCAGTACACTGGCCACGCCTCTTCTCCAGTTTCCGTCCTGCAGCAGCTGTTGAACGAGCTCCTCGCTGAGCCCGAATGATTTCGCCCCATTTCGCATATGCCACCCAACCATTGGGCGAATAATGTGGGAACAGGTAAAACAGGCCTTATCTCTTGCACCCGCGTATAGCTCCAATGCCACCTCAATCCTTGTCTTACCATCCTTTTTACAGAAGCCGGACGACCGTTTAAGGAAGAAGCGTGAATATCTCCGGTTAACCGTGGAGTTTAAAATCTCGATACTGCTCAGTGTTGGCATTTTCTCACTCAAACTCAACAACCCCAAACCAAGAAGTTAAATATTCATATTTCTTAAAAAAAATAAATGTTGAAAATTATAGTAAGAAAAAAGGATAT
>DXJA01000030.1 GCA_019056875.1 Candidatus Jordarchaeum madagascarense | reverse complement strand
TGTTCGAAGAGCAGTAGCACAGGCACTAGGACTTATAGGAGATCAGAGAGCGATAAAACCGCTCAACCAAACATTAAAGGATAAAGAAAGCGAAGTTCAGGAAGCAGCTGCGGAAGCTTTAAGGCGAATAGAAGAGAAAGAAAAAAGCGAGAAGTAAATAGGCTGGGAGAACAAGAGTCTATGGGACGGCGTAAATATTTAGGCTCCGCTCACCAAATTATGTATCATGTCTCTGATAATTTTGTCTAAAACCCGCTATAGAATCTGCCGTGTAAAGACTCCTTTTCGGTAAAGCTGAAAAAAGCCTTTTCCAAAAACTGAAAAAGAAAACAAATTCTTCTAATCACTCTAGCAGTATAAATGGGTGAACAAAATGGTGTATCTGGATAAACCGAAGCCTAGCAACGGTTATGTCTCATTTCTTATTATACTAGAGACATCGTTTATCGTAATCTTCTTAGCGCATATTAGCTTCCTAGGGCATAGTACCTTCTGGGGGGAAGATTTACGGGTGTTTATTATACCACTTATTTATTTCCTTCTATTGATTTTTTTGTTTGGATTATGTATTCATGCAGCGTACAATACGGAGTACCGAATTGAGAATGGAAAACTTTGGATGAAAATTGGATACATAAACAAGGGAAGTGTGTCACTGGACGAAATAAAGAGTATCGAAAAAGTGGAATTTATTAGAGGAAAAACGTGGAGTTACTTTGCCAATAGGTATTACCGTAACAGATTCAAAAATGGAATACGCGTAATCACTGAGAAGAGAATAATATTGGTCAGTCCTGAAGACATTGAGAGATTCGTATCGGAATTAGGATTCTACTAGACTGGTAGATAAATTAAAAACGACTAACGACTAAATGCGGCTCTGAGATTTAACGGGAGTTTTCGTACGACGGAAACCTTGTCTCCGAAGCTGAAGCGTCCCCGGATGCACGAGGCAGAGATAGGAAGGAGGCCCCTGCGGAAACTGGGAGTAGTTTAATAAACTTCTTATCCTATTCTATTCTTTAGTATGTCTCTGAGGCTGGCTAATTTGGGAGAGTAAATTTATGAAAACCTTGCAGCTTTTTATTGAAGCTTCTCATTCTATTTCTAATTCTTGGATTGATTCGTGGAAGGATAAGGGCTACATTTTGGGCTACTTTTGCACCCATGTCCCGGAAGAGGTTGTCTACGCTGCTGACATTCTTCCGGTGAGGATTAGGGCTACTGGTTGTAGTGAAACCTCTTTGGCTGATGCTTATCTTTCGAGTTTTAACTGCTCCTTTGTGCGCTGTAGTTTAGAGATGGCTTTGGGAAAGAAGTATCATTTTCTTGACGGGGTCGTCTCCTGTAATAGCTGTGATCATATTCGTAGAGGCTATGATGTTTGGAAGCATAAAGTAGGAATACCCTACAAGCACTTCCTCCAAGTGCCCCGCATAATAAATGATGAAGCACTGGGAACCTTTAGACACGAGATAGGGGGAATGAAGGAGAGTTTGGAGGAGTATTTCAACATCGATATTTCGGAAGAAAAGCTTAGGGAGTCAATTAATGTTTATAACGATGTGCGCAAACTCATGAAGGAGCTTTATGGTACAAGAAAGAATGGCAGCCCTAAGATTAGCGGTTCCGAGTTCATGTCTGTTATAACGGCGAGCACCGCAATTCCGAAGCACCAACTCAAGCTGCTTTTAAATCAGCTTCTCAACGAACTCGTCGATAGAGAAGGGCATTCAAACTACAGGGCGAGGTTAATGATCGTGGGCAGCTTTCTCGACGACCCCAACTACATTCAAATAATAGAAAATTTGGGAGGATTAATAGTAGCGGACGCCCTATGTTACGGTTCGCGTTACTTCTGGGACCTAGTGGAGGAGAAAGGTGACCCCATCAATAATTTGGCGGAGAGGTATCTTAAGAAGGTGCCCTGTGCTCGAATGATTGGTGAGCATGATAATAGAATCAAATATGTTATGGACACCGTTAAGGAGTTTGATGTGGATGGTGTGGTTTTTCAGAGGATGAAGTTCTGCGATTTCTGGGGAGGAGAGTGCTTCATGTTTAGAAGGGAGCTGAAAGAGAGGGGGATTCCGTTTCTGGAGCTTGAGAGAGAGTATATTTTGAGTGGAGTGGAGGCTATGAAAACCCGCGTTCAAGCCTTCCTGGAAAGCATTGAGGCGAGGCGATTGTAATATGAGCGAACAAAAAGGACCCGCAATGATAGAAACTCTAAGAACAATGTTAAAATTTGCCAAAGAGAACCCAATTCCCAATGTGTATCATAAAGAGACCATGGAAAGTTTGTTCGTTTATTTAGACAACTACTATAATTATAAAAATCAGGGAAAAAAAATAGTAATGTACAATTTCTGCTTTTCACCCGAAATCTTTTACGCTATGGACACCTACCCCCTTTGCCAGGAGGGACTTTCAGTAGGGTTAGCAGCCTCCGGATTGGCCATGAACGAACCCTACATAGACTTTGCCGAGGAGTCAGGTATTCCCAAAGAACTCTGCAACGCCCAAAAACCCCTGATTGGAGCCTACCTTAAGGGTGATGCTCCAAAACCGGACTACATTATTTACGCTGCCCAGCCATGCGACTCGCTCAACATTGAATACCAAATATACGAAAACCTGTTTAAAGTACCGTCTTTCCCCATCGATGTTCCCTACTGGCATTATGATCCTCAATCAGAATTTTACAATGAGAAAACATTGCCCTACCTCAAAAATCAATTGGAAAATATGGTGACGTGGCTTGAGAAACAGATTGGTCAGGAAATGGATTCAGAAAAACTCAGAAAAGTGGTAGAACTGTCAAACGAGGCTCAGGAGAATATTCTCGAATTCAACGAACTGATGAAGGCGATTCCCTGTCCTCTCCCCAGTCTGACGCCATTCAACAACTACATAGTAGAACTAACAACTGCCGGAACGCCTGAATGTATTGAATACGCTAAAGCAATAAGGAATCAGGCAGCGGAAAAGGTAAAGAAAAAGGAGGGAGTAATTCCCGAAGAAAAAATTAGAGCAGTATGGCTATATACACACGTTTTCTTCTCACCGGACCTCTTCAATTGGATTGCTGAAAAATTTGGAGCAGTAGTGGTTATGGATATGCTAGGATACTTTATAACCAAACCCATAAACACCTCCAGCACCGATAAAATATTTGAAGGCCTAGCGGAAAAAGTTCTGGACATGCCTATGGCTCGGCAGTGCCGAGGCCCCGCAGAATACTACATTGACGATTATGTGAAGATGTGCAGAGAGTACAGCGCGGATTGCGCCATTTTCTCGGGGCACATAGCCTGTAAGCACAGCTGGGGTCTAATAAAGCTCTTGGCGGAATCGCTGCGGGAAGAAGTTGGGATCCCCACACTGATTTTTGAGGTAGATACCATGGACTCGCGACCTGTACCCCGGGGAACCATTGAAGCCCGACTCGAACAATTCTTCACAACCATAATGTAAAAGCATGGTGTAACAAATGATAGTTGCAGGATGCGACATCGGCTCTCTAACCGGCAAAGCACTAATCATGAAAAACAGCGAAATACTCGCCTATAGCATAGTACCATCAACCATTAAGCCCGAAAAAACCTCAAGGAACGCTATGGACACAGCCCTAGAAAATGCGGGATTAAAACCTACAGACATAGAATACATTATCGGTACCGGTTATGGGAGAATGAAGGTTCCCTTTGCCGACCTAAACGTCTCAGAACTCAGTTGCCACGGCAAAGGCTCACACTGGCTGATTCCTTCTATCAGAACCGTAATAGATGTGGGCGGACAGGACTGCAAGGTTATTAGACTGGATGATGATGGAAGAATTCTGGACTTCGCAATGAACGATAAGTGTGCTGCTGGAACCGGAAGATTTTTAGAAGTCATGGCCAAAGCCTTAGAGGTAAAACTTGATGAATTGGGCGGACTTTCCAAAAAATCTACGAACCCTGCCCAGATAACCAGTCAATGCAGTGTTTTTGCGGAAACAGAGGTCATCAGCCTCATCGCCCAAGGAATAGAAGTGGTAGACATTATAGCGGGAATACATGAATCCATTGCTAGCAGAATCGTGTCCCTAGTCCACAAAGTGGGTCTAAAAGAAGATGTTATCTTAACTGGGGGAGTTGCCAAAAATACGGGCGTAATTGAGGCCATAAAAAAGAGACTAGAAGTGGAGATAAAGAAACTGCCATTAGCCCCTCAGGTGATTGGGGCACTGGGTGCGGCTCTAATCGCTGGGGAAAAGTATAGTTCCAAAAAGTAGCTTTGTAAATTGGAACTTGGAATCGCTAGTTACTTTTTCTCCTTTTTTATGTAGAGGATGACTTCCTTCTTAAAGTCCTCAAAGTCTTTAACATTTTCCATAAGAATATTCCAGACCTTCTCTTCTCTGATCTTCGAATAGCCGTGAACTAGAATATTTCTGAATCCTCTCATGGATTTCAATTTTTTTACGAGCGATTGGCTCAAAACTTCTTCATCCTTCAATTTTTCCAAAAAGTCTTCCTCTGCTGAGGGAAGTCCTAGTTTCATTTCTTTAACTAGGAGAGCGCAAGTATCCATGATGGCTTCTATGGTTATTTGAAGAAGTCTCTCAATGGCACGCCTTTTTTCAATATTTGACTTATACACTTCAAAAGATTCTGGAATAATTTCACGAAGTTCCCTAATATACTGTTCCATCTCATCAATCTTGGTGAGGATTCTTTTACTTTTCATCTAGGATGCCCTCTAGGTACATTTCATATTTTGGTCTGAAGAGTTCGAACTCTTTAACGGTTTTTATAGCAATATCATATAGTAGATCCTCATTCTTACAATGGAGGACAATCCCCTCCTTTAGAACACTCGGCCTCACATACAGAGGCAAATCTTGAAATACAGATACGTCTAAATTCTCGGTACCAGAGTACTCGATTCTCTTATCAAAACCCTTTGAAATTTTTTTTGGGTAAAGAACCAGACAAACATCAATATCTCTTGCCGGTTCTCCCCTTGCATAACTTCCGAAGAGCATCACGGCTAGAATATCTTTGTCCCTTTCAGCTTTCTTAACAAGGTCTTCCAGAACTTTTTGAGAATCCATGTCTCCCACTTTTGGAATCCAGTGCATTTAGAAAACTTTTCAACATTAGTTTTATAGGCAATTACGAGCAGTTTGGCAGCCAGCTTACATTTGATTTTGGTCTTTGCTCCCCTTTGCTGA
>DXJA01000310.1 GCA_019056875.1 Candidatus Jordarchaeum madagascarense | reverse complement strand
TTATTTAAAATCACTAATAAGTCACTGAATTTTCAGTTTATTACCTTGTTTTATTAATTCAATATTATTTCCATTAGGTCTTCTGCGATAAGCGTGTTTTGAAAAGTTTTTTGGGCTTGTTCCAGTAATTCGTTCGGATTTGAGTATCTTTGGCTTATATGTGTGAGGATTAGTTTTTGGGCACCCGCTTCTTTAGCTATCTCTGCAGCTTGTGTTGCGGAGCTGTGATTGGTTTCTATTGCCTTCTCCTTTAAATCGTCTCCGTAAGTACTTTCGTGTATTAGTAGAGTTGCGTTTTTACTTATCCGTTTAACAGAATCGCAGGGAGCAGTGTCCCCCGAGTACACTATTTTTCTTCCAAGCCTTGGTGGATCCACCACTTCGCGGGGTTCTATTTTTATTCCATCATCAAGCATAATAGTTTCACCCTGTTGTAATTTTTTCCATAGTGGCCCCCTTGGTATATTGAGAGCTATAGCTTTTTTTGGGTGGAATTTTCCCGGTCTATCTTTTTCAATAAAGGCATAGGCGAACGAGGAGATGGTGTGTTTCGTTTTAACGCACTCGATAGAATAATCATTAGTTTCACATATTACGCCTTCAGTAATCTCTTTAATATACACATCAAATGTAAGCGTGAATTCCACGGTAGTCTTTACAGCCCCAATAAAAGCCCCTAAGCCATTTGGACCAAAAATGTAAAGAGGCTTATTTCGATTAAGGAGTGAAAGTGTTTGCAGTATCCCAGGAAGCCCCATTACGTGGTCTCCGTGGAGATGAGTAATAAAAATTTTGCTAATTCGACTCACACTAAGCTTCGCCTTTCCCATCTGCCTTTGTGTTCCCTCAGCACAATCAAACAGAATAATTTCCCTACCTTTCTTTATGGCAATTGCCGGAAGATTTCTTTCAACAGTAGGAATTCCCCCAGAGGTTCCCAGAATAGTAACGCTCAGCGATTCTTTCACTTCCTCAATACTATGATTTGACGTGTTAAACTCCTGTGTACTTGAATCAAATGCTTTTCTATCATTCGTAAACCAGTTTCCCTAATTTTTTCACTCAAGTCAATCGTTAAAGGAACACCCATACAAATGTATCCAATTGAACCGGTTATTTCGGTTATTTCTTTTATGAAGCTTGCAATTAGTTTTTCGGGGCTGGTGCCCTTTGTGGAGGCTGACCCCCCATAGGGGGGGTCTGTTGCTATACTATCAACTCTGTTTATGGGTAAGTGTTTGGCATCTGACATAATCATATTGCACTCCTCCAATTGGAAATGTTTAAGGTTTTTTTCCGCCCCTCTAACCATTTTTATATCGAGGTCTGAACCTATAATCTTACATCCCACTAGTCCCGCTTCAATTAAAATCCCACCAGCTCCACAGAATGGATCAAAAAAAATTCCTTTAGGATGGGCTCGAGACAGATTGACCATTACCCTTGCAAGATGGGGATTCATAGAACTAGGGGTAAAGAAGGGCCTAAATTTGGCTTTTCTTAGACTTAACGTCTTCCTTTTGGATTCTTGAACACTTATTCCAAATAGAAATATGCCCTCGGTTATGACCCCGAAAAATAATTTATTCGGGTTCTTGAGATTCGCTTTTATTCCTACCTTTTTATGAATAATTTTTCCGATTTCTTTCTCAAGTAGAGGTGAATTTAATTTTGGAGAGTGGGTTTTTACACGCTTTACTCTCACGGCAAAGGTATCTTGGTTAGAAACGTGTCTTTCAAAATCTATTTCTTGAACCGCACAAATTATCTGATCAAACTCTGCTTCGCATTTAGCCAGTAAAACACAACACCTATGAACCATCGCGGCTCTCTCAGCTATTTGAAGGCAGCTTTCCTCCTCCGTATTTAAAATTAACACCTGTTCATATTTTTCTGCTCTGTAAGGTATGTTTAGGCTTTCAAGAATCGCCAAACATTCAGCACTAGGAATTGTGGGATTCTCTCCTGATAAAAGGTAGAACTGGTCTTGTGTCACTCCTTCAACGCCTCAGCAATAATTGGAGCCACGGATACTAAACTCACATCACTAGGAACTGTGTCGGTTCCTATTATCTCATCAGCCCCCGCATTAATGATTCTGAATCTAGAGTCACCCACCAAAATGGCATGAGTACATGCTGTGTAAATTCGAGAAGCGCCTTGACTCTTGGCGATTTCAATGGCATTTATCATAGTATTACCGGTACTGATAATGTCATCTACTATAATTACATCGCGATTAGTGACATTGATTTCTTTTATCTTGGTTTCTATTTCACCTGTGTGCTTATCCCGGAATTTACTTAAAATCACGTATTCAGCCTCCATGAAATCTGCAAGGGCTTGAGCCCTTTCCTTGGCCCCTTCATCTGGCGAAATAATTAAAGGATTATTTGGTTTAAACCTGTTCAAATATTCACCAAGCAGGGTAACAGCACTAACATCCTTTGCAGGAATCTTGAAATTCTCTAAAATTCTTTTGTTATGAACATCAACAGTTACTACTTCATCCGCCCCTGCATTCTGGATGATATCACAAATAATTCTTCCACTTACTGCCTCCCCAGGCAGGAATCTTTTGTCCTGACGCGCGTAAGCAAAATAGGGAATAACCGCAGTGACTTTCTCTACACCTAGTTCCTTAAGGGTTTCGAGTATGAAACAAAGTTCAATTATGCTCCGATCGGGATTTGGTGGTATTATGGACTGGACCACAACAGCGTTACAATTCTTTGGTTCTCCTTTAATTCGAATATACCTTTCTCCATCGGGGAAGGTCTTAAACTCGATGGGAACAACGTTTGTTTTTAAATGCCTAGAGAGGCGTAGTCCCAAAAGCTGTGAACTCGGACCCGATATTACTGTTTTTTTAGTCAACATTCATCAACTCTTCTCTTAACATCAATCTAACCCAAATTTGATAAAAATTTACCCGTTCAAAATTTAAAATTGTCAGCTTGAGACAACCGTAACTATCCAATTGATACTGTTTAATTTTATTCCAAAGATGTTAAAAAAATATTTTAGACCATATACGCTCAAGATGATATCTACGCAATACAAATTTAATTTATAACCTTAATTTTCATAGGGAGAGAAGTGGTTGGTTTCATTGATTTAAAACCCAAAAAGTTTAACGTATTTAAAAATATTCTATTTTTGGTGAAATTCTTGTTAAAGGAAACAATGATTTACGATAAGCTTGGAGACAATGCGGTAAAATGTGGTATATGCCCTCGGGAATGCGTAATTAAACCGGGAAAGAGGGGAAATTGTAAAACTAGAGAAAACATTGATGGAACTCTTTACTCGTTAGTTTATTCTTCCATATCGTCTACTGCTTTTGATCCTATTGAGAAAAAACCATTATTCCACTTTTATCCGGGCAGCACTGCCTTTTCCATCTCCACAGTTGGATGCACTCTACACTGTCTCCACTGCCAAAACTGGAGTATCTCTCAGGCTGAGCCCGAATCTGGCCTGACAAGAGAATTATCACCCGAAGAAATTATTTCAGCAGCTAGGAGCCGAGACAGCCGATCAATCGCGTACACTTACAATGAGCCCTTTGTTTTCTATGAATTCGTTTATGACACAGCGAAGATTGCACGTAAAAATAATATAAACAATATTCTGGTGACA
>DXJA01000309.1 GCA_019056875.1 Candidatus Jordarchaeum madagascarense | reverse complement strand
TTTATCATCTTTGTCTTAATCAGTTTAGACTAATTTTATCTTATGGGATGCCAAAACTGTTGAGATTGTTTAAAGAGCAGGACATTAAAGTAGTTTTTAATCCAACTAAGTATTGTTTTTGGGTACCCTAATGTTTTCTCTCTTCTCATTGAGGAGTGCGCGGCCGTGGTTTTTAGGTAAATCATTTTCCCCATCTTACTAGCTCTCCATGCCATTTCCTGGTCCTCTGTAACAATCAAATCCTCGGTAAAGCCGCCAAGCACTCTAAAAACATTTGTTCGGTAAAAGCAACACTTGGTTTGGGCATGAGGCCTACCAAAAAAATAAACTAGTCTATAAATCACGTTAATAATCTTGAAAAAGGCGTTTCCAAAAGGAGTGCCGTCGCTGGGGTAAATATCGCATGTGCCACCTACAAATTGCTCCTCATTCAAACTCTTCAAAACTTCATTCATAAAATTTCTACTAATCATAGTATCGGCGTCTAAAAATAATAGTATCTCACCGTTAGCAATTTCAGCTCCCGCATTTCGGGCAGCGCCAGCGCCTTTTCTTGGAACATCTAGCAAGTAATCGGTGTATTTTTTTGCTATTTCAGGAGTTTTGTCAGAGCTATGACTGTCGGTTACAATTATTTCGTACATGTTTCGATGCAGACTCTGATTCAATATAGATTTGATACAGTCCGGAAGGTAGCTCTCCTCATTCAAAGTTGGTATAATAACAGATATCTTCACCATTTCGGTCACACAAAAGAGTTTTGCCTCATTATATGAGATTTTTTAACCTATTAATATTTGATGCAAGATAAGGAACTGTTATTTCATTAAAAGTTAAGGAACCGTGAGAACCTAAAAAGGTCTTCTCTATAATTGGGGTTCCATTTTCTTCCACTTCTTTTTCTGTTTTCATTTCCGCCCCTTCCTTCAATATTAGTAAAACATCACCCACTCTGGATCTAATGGCGCCTGAATTTTTAGTTTCGGGTAAAAGCTTACTCTGGACTTCATCAAAGGTTAAGGCCACTCCCTTTTCACCGACTTTCTCGTTAAGCCATTCTATCAAATTCTGTGAACAATCTTCTTTTACATAAAAATGTAGTACCCGTCCTGATCTACCCGGTGGAAATCTCAAAAATTTTGAAACTTCCACAATTTCGGCTTCGTTTACAATTATTTTCTTACCCAATTCTATCGCATCTTGACCATGGTCACTAAATAGGGTTAGAACCGTTTTCTTCGCTATATTTTCATTTAAACTTTTTATAAAATTAAGAAGGGTTACCTCAAGGTAGTCCATAGCATACTTGTATTCCACACTAAAAGGGCCGTAAGTATGGCTCATGGAGTCAAGCGACCCGACATAAATATTGATTAGAATTTTGCGGTCCTCATACTTTTCTAAGAGTCTCTTAGCCAGAGAAAAGCTATCTATCAATTCAGAGTAACCGATACTGTTTTTTTCGGTTCCCAGTAGATGTGAAAGACCTGTACCCGCTATGTTCCAGGGTAGTAATTCAGCATGGACCACATTATTTTCATCCAGTATATTATAGATTCCCTCTTCTAATAGTAATATTTTAACATCTATTCCACTCCGGTAAAGCATGTCGTAGCTGGGAGCATTAACAGAAGCCATCTTAAGAGTATCTACAACAGTACCTAGTTGAGGAAACAAGACCTTATGCCCCATTACACCATGTCTCTCAGGCGGTAAACCAAAATGAATAGAGGGCAAGGCAGCAGATGTGATTGTGGGAAAAATTGAGCTTAACACTACTCCATTCAATTTTTCATAAATTTTGAAAAATCTATCTGCTAGCTCTAATTGTTGGGTGCCGAGAGAGTCCACCATCACATTAACAACGTGATCAGCTTCCAAGCAATCGTTTTCCTCAAGCACCCATTTACAATCTTTATTATCAAAAAGAGTTTTTCTATCACTAACCTTAACACCCAAAATTTTGAAGGCAGTAGGCATAACCATAAAGATATTTTGGTTATAATTCGGAACGAAAAGATCCTCATTATCGTAAAGAGGTTTAACTATGTTTATTTCTTGCATTTATTTTTCTCCTATAAGCACTAATCTTAGATAGAGTAATATAAAATAGCATGATTTAATGAAAATAAGGGTGTCGCACAGTTGAGTTCAATAATCGGTGTCTACAGTAAAAATGGTCAAAACGTTTTCCAGCACCTTATAAAAATGATTCAGAAAACGATTCATAGAGGCCCAAATTTTATAGGAATAAACTTGGATCACAATATTCACAGAGTGCAAGGAATTGAGGAATTATTAAATCAGGATGTAAAAGCTTGTCGAGGTTTGGGTGTCGCATCAATTGGTGCAGGGCAGCCCTTTCAAGATGAAAAATTAGATTTATCGCTTGTGTGTGATGGTGAAATTTATAATAAAAAGCACATTGAAAACTTAACAAACAGTCAGTTTCGGTGGGATAAGGAATCAATTCTAGCTCTTTTCAAAAAATTCCTCTCAGAGAAGCAAGACGTATCATATGCAATGGAACGAACTATAAATTTTCTAGACGGAGTATACTCCTTTGCATTATTATACAAAAATCTATTTCTGATAGCCAGAGACCCCATTGGCGTTAAACCACTTTACTTGTCTGAGAATGAGGGAACAGTGGCTTTTGCAAGCGAGAGAAAGGCTCTTTGGAGCATAGGAATGTTTAACACTCATCCTATTCCTCCCTCGTCCTGGGCAATAATAACAGAATCAGGAACAAAAATCAATCACATAAAAAATCTTGAAGAGAAATACTCTAAGAAATTAAGCCGCGAAAACGCGGAACAGAAACTGCTAAAACTGTTAACAAAATCTGTAGAAAAGAGGATAAAAAAGGGACAAGTAGGAATGCTTTTCTCGGGAGGACTAGACAGCGTTGTGTTAGCCAAAATTATCAAGGATCTAGGATATGAACCCATTTTATACTGTTCTGGTGCCGAAAATTCAAAAGACGTTAGAGGTGCAATCCAAGCAGCAGAAAAATTAGAATTACCACTCAAAATAAACCAAATGACACTGGAAGAACTAGAGGAAAACCTGCCAGACACTGTTTACATGATTGAAGAAACTAATCCACTGAAAGTAAGCATCGCCTTGCCCGTATATTTCTCAACGCAACAGGCAAAAAGCGATGGCCTGAAATTCATGATGACCGGAACTGGCGCAGACGAACTCTTTGGAGGATATGCAAGATACCTTCAGACTCTGGAATCCGGCGGATACCCGGCTCTACACGAGGCTCTATTCAGAGATATTAACGAAATTGCTGAAGAAAATCTTCAAAGAGACGACGCTGCAAGTATGGCTAACTCAATCGAACTAAAATTACCTTACCTAGATTATGAACTCGTAAAGTATGGTCTATCCATTCCTCCACAGTACAAAATCACAAAAATCAACTCAACCCACATTAGAAAATTCATCCTCAGAAAAATCGCTGAAAAAATAGGACTTCCCAAACATCTAGTTAATCGTCCAAAGGTTGCCATGCAGTATGGTAGTTATAGTTACAAACTACTAGAAAAATTAGCCCAAAAAAACGGATTCAACAAAAATCTAAGCAAAAAATACGAATACTACAGTCCAGTAAAACTGTATATAGAAACCATAGCAAGATCAAAAAAAGTTCCCGGAATAAATCCCGAACTTGAAACACTAATACAGAAAATAAAATGAAATAAAAAAATAAACCTAGGGGCCACTCTCCTAAAGTGTTAAAATTTCGTCAGGCTCTCTGTAGTCACCAAAATGCCTAATTGAAATATCTTTACTGGTTATGAAAAATTAGAGTTTTACGGCTCACTTTCAGATAATGTTTCATAAATACTTTAAACTTTCGAAGAATTCCTTGTAGAATTGTTATGAATTGGAGGACTCTAAGGTTCTAAAGAAAACATTTAGCTACAAAATAGTTTATCTTTATACGAAATCTAAATAAAGTTGCGATTTTTATTTTTTAATTATAGTAGGGAGGTGTAAAACTTGGTTAAATTCAAAAGGGGTCATCTTTATTATCCCGAAGTGCCTGTTCACCAAATTCTGGAATGGACCGTAGAAAGATTTCCAGACAGACCAGCATTCCTACATCCTGCAGAATTGACCTTTAAACAATTCAAGGAACAAGTGGACATATTTGCCACAGCGCTAAAGAACCTGGGGGTGAGAAAGGGAGACAGAGTGGCCTTATATGGTCCCAATCTAATCCAGTGGGAAATCGCGTTCTACGGAATTTCAAAAGCGGGCGCCATCCTGGTTCCAATGAACCCACTATTCAAAGAATACGAAGTAGAATACGAATCAAAAGACTCCGGAGCAGAAACAATGATAGTCTTCCAACTCATGTATCCTAACGTGGCGGCAGTCAAGGACAAAACAAAACTCAAAAACATAATAGTCCAAGAATTCGGAGAAAAACCAGAAGGCACAATCGGATGGTCAGAATTAATGGCGAAAACAAAACCAGACCCACCAGAATACGAATTCAACGCAAAAGAAGACCTAGCGGCGCTAGTATACACTAGCGGAACAACAGGGCTACCAAAAGGAACCATGCTCACGCACTACAATCTTGTTTCCAACGTGGTCCAAACATCTCAAGTTTTCGATATTAGCGAATTAGATATCGCCATGAACGTACTTCCTCTTTACCACATATATGGGCTAAATGTTTGTATGAACGCGGCTATATGGTCAGGTGCGGCACAAGTAGTTGTGCCGAGATTCGACGTTAAGGAGTTCTGCCAACTCATAGAAAAGTACAAAGTAACATACAGTCTATGCGTACCCCCAATATTTCTCGCGGTGGTAAGACACCTCGAAGCCCCAAACATAAAAGGGTACGACTGGACAAACCTCAAAGTTTTTAACAACGGCGCCGCGCCCATCCCCTTGGATCTTCTCGAAAGGTTTGACAAATTAGCCAAAGAGAAGTGCAACGCCCAAGACGTCACGGTGCAGCACGGCTGGGGTTTAACGGAGGCTTCCCCCGTTGTAGCGGTGAACCCAATGTATCGCCGAAAAATGGAGTCTCAAGGTACCTTACTTCCTGACACTTTCCATAAGGTAATTGACCTTGAAACCGGTGAAGAGCTTCCCGAGCCCGGGCAGGTTGGTGAGCTAGTTATCAAGGGGCCCCAAGTCATGAAGGGCTACTGGAACAGACCTGAAGCGACCGAGAGCGCGTTTTGGGCCGATCCCAAAACTGGTGAGAAATGGCTAAGAACCGGCGATGTGGCCTACATTGACGAAGAGGGTTATGAGCATCTTATTGACCGTTTGAAGGAAATGATCAAGTACAAAGGCTGGTCCATAGCGCCTGCTGAACTGGAGGATCTTCTTTTCAGGAACTCACATGTTTTTGATGCCGCGGTTATTGGTAAGCCGTCTTCAGAGCCGGATGTTGGTGAGATTCCGAAGGCTTTCATAATTTTGAAACCGGATTCTAAGGGTAAGGTGACTGAGCAGGATATTATGGATTGGGTCGGCGAGAACATTTCAGCTTATAAGAAGATTCGCGAGGTCGAATTTGTGGAAAGTATCCCTAAGACAATTTCAGGCAAGATTCTGCGGCGTGAACTTATTGAGCAGGAAAAGAAAAAACTGGGAGTGGAATAAAAGCATATAGTATATTATTGGCATATCCATGGTTTGAATATGAAGAAGTTTTTGTTTTTGGCTCCTTCAATTTTTTATTTTAATTTTTTAGGTTTGGGTGAAATTTTTTAGGTTGATTTTTTATTTTAATTCACTTAGTTATAATTTGTTTTTGGTGATTTAATGCGTGTTGGTATTGCTGGTAGGGTTAAGGAAGTTAGTTACGCCATTAGGGATCTTGTTGTTCATGCTGAGAAGCTTGAGGCTGAAGGCCAAAAGATTACTTATCTTAATATTGGTGACCCGGGTCTTTACTTTGATACGCCGGAACATTTGAAAGAGGCTATTTTTGAGGCCATTTATTCAGGGTTTAATCGTTACGCACCTTCTAAGGGTCTTCCCGAGCTTAGGGAAGCTATTTGCTTTAAGGAGAATAAGATAAATGGGGTTAGAGGGTTAGAGGCTGAGGATGTTATTGTTACTGCGGGGATTTCTGAGGGTATCCAGATGTTTCTGGGGGCGATTGCAGAGCCAGGTGATGAGATTCTCATTCCCGGCCCATCTTATCCGCCCTATATTTCTTTTGCAAAGTTTTATGGGGCAAAGCCGGTTATGTTTAGGTGTATTGAGGAGCAGGGTTGGCAACCTGATTTGGACGATGTTAGGAAAAAGATTACTGATAAAACGAAAGGCTTGATATTAATTAATCCCAATAATCCTTGTGGATCAGTGTATGATCCGAAGGTCTTAAGTGAGCTTATTTCTATCTCCGGCGAGTATGGTATTCCTCTGGTGTCTGATGAGATTTATGATCAAATTGTTTACGATAAGGAGTTTACCAGTACTGCTTCTATTTCGAAGGATGTTCCAGTAATCGGTTTCAACGGATTTTCAAAAGCTTATCTTGTTCCAGGGTGGAGAGTTGGTTATATGTATTTTTATGATCCCGAAGAACAGTTGACTGAACTCCGCGAAAATATCGAAAAGGAAACACGTATCAGAATTTGTACCAACACTCCCGCACAGAAAGCATGTGTGTCTGCAATTTATGGTCCTCAGGACCATATACCCGAACTGGTTTCTAAATTAAAAGAGAGAAGAGACTTCACCTATAAGAGATTGAATGAGATAAGCCAACTTAGTTGCGTGAAACCGGAAGGAGCTTTCTATGCATTTCCAAAAATTGAGACCGAAAAATGGAAGGATGATAAAGACTTTGTTTTACAGGCGCTCTTTGAAACCCAACTACTATTCGTAAACGGATCAGGCTTCGACCCAACATACGGCAGGGGTCACTTTAGAATCGTGTTCCTTCCAAGCATAAAAGTTTTAGAAGAAGCCTTCAATAAGTTAGAGAGCTTTCTGAAAAAAAGTGTTTAGAAATTTGAGCAAGTTAACTAGCAATCAATTTCTAATTTTTTTATTTATGTAGGGCAAGCCAGCTATTTAGAACCATTTTCAAATTAACCAAGAGGGATGTAACTAGGTTTAATGGTTTTACCGGTTTATAAATGAAGCTAAATTCTCATTTTCTCTTTTCTAGGAGATGAACTCATTTCTATTTGGCATCCTTCAGGTGTTTCTATTATGTTAAAGAAGTATCCTAGGTTGCGACTAATTGCTTCACCTCTGATTTTACACAAAATACATGGAAATTCGTCTGGTAGCTCAAGAGCTAATTTGTACCTTTCTTTGTAGTTTTTGCTAAGACATTTTGTGATTTTAGCTTTGAAAGTTTTTTCATTAAACTCGTGTATCACTAGTTCTGTACCCATAGCTCTGTCTATGTTCACGAGTAATTCTACAATGTCTTTAAAGCTCTTGTCTTTGGCTGCCTTCCAGTTTTTGGTCTCTATATCTTGATAGTAATCCCAAAGTTTGTTCAAGTCCTTCCCGTATTTTTTCTTCATGTAGGATATTGCTATGTCCAGGAAGAAGGTTAGACCGGAAACCCCTTTTTGCCACTTTTCTGATGGGGATAACTCTGCTATTTCTATTAATGGACCCGCAGCCTCACGAGTCACTGGTTCAGCTGGAGCTTCTTCCTCTTCGAACATTGAACGAAAAGCCGTGCCTGGTCCTGTGGCGAACTCTCCCAACATCGTCTCGGAGGAATCAACCCCCAGTAACTTTTCCTCCTTTGATTCTTCCTCGCTTACTGGTTCAACAAATTCTTGGACAGGCTCTTCCATACGGCTGGTTTCTTCTCCATAAGAATCATCGGACACAGGCATCCTTTTGAAACCGGTCATTGATTCAAAGTCTGATGACGTTCGATACGTAGATTTTTCTTGAATTGGAGCAGGTGCAGGAGCAGGACTGGGAGCCGGAGTGGGTGTTTGTGGCCCCTCTTCGGGACCGGGGGCGTATCCGATGGGATATTTTCTCACTTTTGCTTCGCTTATTATGCTACCTAGGCTTCTTGCTATCGAATAGGGAGATATCAGAGGCAGAGATATGCTGCTACCTATAACACTGGTGAGCACGTTGGGGTCAAGGGTGCCTACTTTTTTTACTGATACTATGTCTCTTCCCCTAAAAATTGCTATTGACCAATAATCACTCACTTTACCTATTTGCACTAGGTAAGAGCTTCCTGATATGCTCGCTTTTCTGCTCCACGGTTCAAAAATCACAGATTCGTCTTCTGAAGACATAAAAATTCCTCAAAATTTATTTCTTTTGTTTTTAATATTATTATTGTTTTAATCGATTTATTTGTTTTTTTGTGGTAACAATTTATGTGATTAAGGGAGAGAAGCAAGAAAGATTTGGGTTAGATGACCATCGGGTATAGAAATTATTTTAACAGATTCCTCAATATTTTAATAAATCAAGATTTGCGGTTTTTAAGTTAATGGATTTTTAGTGTCACAAAAAGAGAAGATCCGCCAAACACCCAACCACACTGGTTTCGCCGACCCAACACTCGCCTGCGACTATAATCTTGAAACCTAGGCTTCCACCTCATTTCTATATGTTAAGTTCTAACTGCTCCTGTTTTGATTCGCCCCCACAAACCTAGCTGTAAATCTCATCTCCACGTATGCGCTCAGGGCGCGCGACGCCGCTCTCCGCGCCTCTTCGTATTCGCTACCTGAGAGTTCAACCAGCCTTTGCCGAGCAGACTCGTCCATAACCCTGCACCGAGCATAATTTCCAATTGCGAAAATAGCTTCCATGAGCACGGCTTTATCGTCTAGGAGTTTTACCAGCTTGGGTAAAGCAGCTTGTTCTGCAAGTCCCCTATCCGCGTAAACGCCCAGAGCGTGTACAGCAGCTTCACGCACATCCCCAATTTCGCTGTCCAAGAGTTTAACTAGCCTTGGCAGAGCAGACTCTTCCACAAGCCCACACCGAGCATACTCTTCAACCGCAAATATTGTATCTTTGAGATTGTCTTCTTGCTCTAGTTCCCCTAAGAGTTCTACCAGTTTCGATAGAGCGGAATTATCTACAAGCCCACACCGAGCATAGAATGCAAGGGCATACGCGGCACTTCCACGAACTTCTTTCTCCCACCTTTCGTCTAGCAATTTTACCAGCGTGGGCAGAGCAGATTCGTCTGTAAGACCCTCTCTGGCGTATACCCCGAGGGCCCATGCAGCAACATCACGCATGTCTCCATCTTTGTCGTCTAGGAGTTTTACCAGTTTGGGTAGGGCCGATTGGTCTGTTAGTCCCAAGTCATCAGCGTCAAGGGCAAGATTCCGTGCAGCTCTAAAACGTTCCCCAGCATGTTGGCTTTCCAGTTGTTCCACGTATTTTTTTAGTTTTTTTTCTTCTAGTTTTTTCATAGCCATTCCTTCTACATCCAACCATAATGGTTAAGAATAATTTTCTCATAAACCATACCTTTTCACAACATATAAACTCAATGCAACTCGCTTAACTTTTTGTGATGGAAAAACGAACTTAACATCAGCGTATTTACTTCTCACTGATTAAAGCGCAAGTTTAGAATCGTGCTAGTAGAGAAAAAACCACTAACCAACCGGGTGATTTTTCTACCACACCCCGTAAATGTGGTGGGAAATGTAGTTTCCAATGTAGTCGTAACCACCACCCAAGGGCAGGTACTCCAGCATAGCGGAGAAGTCCATGGTGGCGCCGCTGAGAGAAGGCTCCTCCAGCAGCATATTCATGAACGCCTTCTCAGTCACGCTAAGCGCATTCATAGCCACCGTGTTGGCCAGGGCGCTTGTGAAAATGGGTCTAATGCCACCCATAAGCTGCGCACCGATGGAGAGCTTCACTATGGGCCAGATGCGCTCCTTGTAGAACTGATCCACCTGAGGCAGGCAGGAAACCAGTCCCACGGCCTCAAATATCCCCATGCCGACTAGTCCTCCCTGTATTCCCACCAGTCCCAGTATGGGCTTCACGAGGTCCGCCAGAGTGTCCTCGGATACGTAGCACAACCCCAGATCCATCATTCCCGACTGCATACCAGCCATGAGTACGTTCACCCAGTCCATGTCTACGCCCGAGGGAACCTTAGCCAGTGCGCCCTCCCCCAGCTCCATGTAGTCTGTGAGGTAGACGCCGGCAGCAAGGAGGATTGAAGCTATTATGTTTGCGTCGGGGTTCATGGTTAATCGAGTCACGGCTCCGCCCTGATAAACGTTACCTTCCTGGTCGGATAGTAGGGGGCTCATGGTTTGTGCCTCAAGCGCGGCGATTGCCGCCCATCCCGCACCCTGCAGCATAGGCGCCACGGCTGTGATGAAAAATGCTACGTGTCCTCCGCCTATCGCTCCGCCTAGAGCCATTCCACCACCAACACCTAGTGCTCCTAATCCAAGGGCTTTGAGGGCTTTGCTGGGTGATTGTTTGAAGAGTTTGAAGAATTGTTGTAGTTTGCCGATGGTTTCGGTGAGTTTTCCGAAACCGAGGGTCATGGCAACCGATGGTCTCTCCTCGATTTGACCGTCCTCGCCTACTGTTGCTCCATCTATAATTTGCTCGATTTCTTCCTGTGTAAAGCTTATAACTTGCTTAGCTATCTTATCGGGACTGAATCCCTTTTCAAGGAGTTGCAGTATAAGTTGATACTCCTGCTGTCTAAGTATCGGATTCATAGTTTTATCCATTAGCAGAATCTCTTCCATGGTAATTTTGTTGCGTTTGAGTCTGAGTAATGTTTGTTCCACTAATTCGGTTTTCACCAGTGCGTTGCCAAACCAGTTTAGCACACCCTCTGGTCTCAGCTCCACCAGCTTACCATGCGTCTCCGCCCAATCCACCATTTCTACTAGTGTTTGTCCTATTTTCTTTAGCATGGTGCTGGAACTTGACCGTAAATTCTGGGCAAGATAAAGTATGTTTATCTTGTTAGCCATGGCAGTTAGAGCCACCATATCTCCTTTTTTAACAGCCTCATAATACTCAAAGTATGTGCGGGAATGCACTTCTTCGGCTGCCAAACTCATCATTTTTATTGCCATTTGCTCAGACATGGCGAGCTTGGCGGCGTCCACCAGTTGCATGACTGTTTGTAATGAGAACATGGGCTGGTAGTCTTCATCCGCCATACCCAACCTGCTCACGATGCGGTCTTCAAGAGGAACCTTGAAAACCATCTTCATCGCCTCTCCCAAAGTACTACGGAATGGTAACTTTTTACCCTTATCAAAAAATTCGTTTGATTTAGGACTTTCATATGTAACCCCCACAGTTTCTAAAGCGTATTCATGTACTTTGTAAAAACAAGGCAAGCTAAGTCTTTGTCGTTGTCGATCCGATAAATTAGGGTCGGCGTTTATGCGGATTCTCTCGGTCATTTTACTAAATATATTCACCTCTTGGTTCAGTTGCTCCTTGGTTTTCTCTGAGTCTTCGTAGGGGGGTACGCCTGCGATTCTCCAGCGCACGGGATAGATAGGTTCTCCAGTTTCCGGGTCAACTTCATAGTTGCCGAAAATTTTTCGAACATCGTAGGGAGAAAGATCTTCTCTACATTTAACACCCTCAACACGCTTGAACTCTTCCCAACCTAACTCTTTAAACTTTTTCGGAGTTTTTCTATCCTCTTTATAGAATGGCTCTTTTGTTCCGTCGCTGAGTATTTGTACTGGGATGCCGATGTAGTCTAGTGGGTGGATTTCCTCATTTTGGTCGTCAGGATTTTTCATTAGGTCGTACCAGTTAAAAGTCGCACTTCCGCACACGAAAGCCCCAAAATACAGATCGTCCGTCATAAAACCTACTGGAATATAAACATCATTCATTTTCCAGTGTTGGGCTCCTATCCACGCCAGCCAATTGATAAACAAATTCGTATCGGTAGGGATATCACGGAGACCATAAAGATTATAGAAAGCTTTAATCTCCCTGACATCATCATAAGGATAATTAGGAGGTATGTCTGCCTCAATATCTCTAACGTGGATAATGTCGCCCTTTTGTGCCACGTTTGAGGTAGCCAGTATTGGGTAAATGTTTCGGCGATATTTTAGGAGTTCAAGTATACCTAGGTCCTCACATATGAGCAGAGCCTCGTATGGATGTGTGTATAGTAAAGCTTCCAAATGCTCCACGAATTCTCTAGGGCTGAGAAACTCGGAGTTATCAGAAGTTACTTCATAAGATTGTTCTGTTGAACCAAGATCTGTGGTGAGTCTAAAAATTGCTTTCAGTATTCTTAACCCTTGACCCACTTCATTAATACTCAGCGGAGCGTACTCTGACGCTTCCATAATATTCGTCGGTAATCCAACCTCAGGGAGAGGCTTATAAGGTTTGTATTTTGGTTCACCTTCTTTGTCATAGTAGTATAAAGCATAGCATTCAACCTGACTAAACAATTTATCCAAATTATTATATATAGGAACGCTGGAAGATGGAAAGCCTTGAGAGTAAAACTCAGTGGGATCTGTTGACTGACCTACCGTGCTACCAGACTTAAATATGGGTATAGCGTAAACCGGTGTGCGCGGGGGGAGAGGTCCGAGTATGCTTTCAACGGGGTCCTTTATCATTAAACAGGGTTTATCAGGTTTAAACTTATCACCAAATAAACTAGCCAATCTTTCAACTTCTTTCTCACCGATTAATTTCTTAATTTCAGCTGCAGAAAGTTTGTAAATGGATAGACCTTCCCTCATCTTGGAGTCAATAGAGTGCATCGTCGTTGAACCAAAAATGGGAGCATCCATCTCACCACTAACCTTGGTCACGAGATTGTTACTAGGACCACACTTTTTAACGATAGCTTCCCCCACCACGTCCATCCAAGCCTCTCTAAAGCTATAATCTCTATGACTGGCAAAACGTTTAACCAGAGGCGTAACCCAAGCCTTCTCATAAACCGATATAAATTCATTAGTAGGAACTGGATCCTGTGGAGTCCAACTCCAAGGATATTGAACGCCGTCACCATCCAAAAGGTCTAATAGAATCTCAATGTTTGCAGCTCTCTGATTCTTTGCAAATCCTCTTATAAGGTTAATAAAAGCTTCTTCTTCCGGCTTTACTCCAACAATCGCCTCCACACCATCTACGGCATTCGAAAATAGGCCGTACATGAACTCATCGAGATATTTACCTGATTTTATTGCCCATTTCCATATCGCTTCGTTCTCACCTGACACTTCATATGCTCCTCTCTGAGATACTACGGGGTTTATGCTATTCAAATTGAAGTAAACCGTGTCAATCATTACATCTCCCCCTGGTAATCGTGTGACGTAGTGTATGCCTTGCTCACCTTCGCCTTTGAACTTTATTTGCTGCGTAGTCATTTTCTCAATTGACTCTGGTATTTGTGTTGGTATACTTACTACTTCGATAGGAACCAAGTATTCCCTCCCATCAATTTCAACAACTTTTTTACTACCGTCACTCTCTCTCTGGTAACCCTTCAACCAGTAAATTTGTTCTGTCACCTCACCGGTTTCAGGGTCAAAGCAAGGTTTGAGTTTCCACTGGTCCCCCTCAAATACGGGATACGCTAACTGCATATCATAAAGTGTATCTAGGCTGCAAATGGGCTTACCTGCACTGTCCACCTCTTTAAGAAGCAGTACTCTGTCTGAACAAGAATCTGGATCGTTTCGGATATGTATGCTCTGGCTAAGAAAAGCACCCGGTCTGCCATCATATGTTACCAGCTTAGTGATGCAATCAATACCCAAATTCTTAAGCCCCTGTATTATCTCATAATCATCTACACCGCCTATTACACCACTCCACGGTTGAAAAGCGAGACCCTTAGCATCCATCATGTAAACCATGAGAAAACGGTCAACACCAGAGCCAGGGGAAAGCTTCAACAACTCCTGTTTAATCCTCTCGTACGCACCAATCTTCTGCTCATATACCTCATATTGGACTCACTTGCGAGGGATTCCGGCGAAACATGAAGATGATTCAAAAGAATCTGTATTGGATTAAAACCTATCACTTGAGATTCAACACTAAACGGCTTACCTATATAGACAATCGGTCCCTCCGAACCGAAGAGGCGGACGGCAGCAGGGGCATTTCCTAGGTAGTCAGCATTCTTGTATATGTTTATTTCTTTGGTCTCCGTTGTTACGGGAGGAGTGTGACCGCCTTCCTCGCCACTCGAACCTGAGCCGCCGCAAACATCATAGCCGCAGCTTACAGACGGAAGAAAGCTTTGTTAGAGCAAGAAAAAGAGTTTACACAAAAAGACCATAGCAGGTTTATTGTAAAAGAGTTATTAGGGGTCGACGTAATGCCTTTTGCTGCAAGTATCGCAGCAAGTCATTTGGTACTACAGTCTCCCGACTTTTTTACAAATAAAGTCAATGTTGCTATTTGGGATTCAACGGAGCTAACCCCGGGAAAAGGGATTCCATCTCTTGCCAAAATAAAACACGTTCTTCTCGGACAAACTGAACTTGACACGTTTTTCGGCAATGAAAAGTCTAATGAAATCACCAAGGGTGTTGTAAGAATGGCAAAAACAGCACCATATGAGATAAAACTCGATTTTTATAACGTAGTAATTATGAATCCTCCCTTTACAAGGCAAGAGAGAATACCAGATGAATATAAGAGTTTGTTATTAGAAAGATTTAGTAAGTATGAGGAGTATTTACATGGTCAGCTTGGCTATCACGGTTATTTTGCCCTTCTTGCAGATAAATTCCTTGAAGAAGGGGGAAGAATAGCATTTGTTTTGCCAGCTACAGTACTAAGGTTAAAATCATTTGAAGGCATCCGCAAATTTTTGAAAGAAACCTACCATGTTGAGTATATAATCACTACATTATACCGTTCGGCTTTTTCAGAAAGTTCAAGATTTAGAGAGATTCTTCTGGTGGCTAAAAAGGGTAAGCTAAAGAATGATGCAAAAACGATAATAGTAACTCTTAAAACGTTGCCAAAAACTCTGAATGAGGCAAGAGACATTGCTATAATATTAAAAAGAACAGTTGAAGACTGGGAAGATGAAAATTTAATTGTCAGTCTAATTGATTTTAATAAGTTAGAGGATACTGCAAATTGGTTTAGATACATTTCAGTTATTGACCGAAAACTCGTAGATACATTTAATGATCTGGTAGAATCTGAAAAAATAAATCTCCTATCTTCCATCATTGATATTGATGAAGAAATAATGAGGGGGTTTGAGCTTGAAGGTGGAAATGTCACAAGATTGATAGTGAACTCTAGTATAGAAAGAGCGATAAAAACGTCAGATATTTGGATTTTGGAGAAAGACACAAAGACAAAATTAAAATTTAGGCATAAAGTTGTTATGGCGGATTTTGAAATTCCTAAAAATGCTGTTCAAAGAACTATTAGGCGAGCCTCGGGTATAAGCAAGATTGACATTACTGATGAACTCGATTACGTAATTATTGATAAATGGGAGCAGTATGATGACTTTCAAAGTGTTGCGGGCATTAAAATTTCAAAATTGGATCTTGAAAGAATAAAAAAGGCTATAGAAAATAGGATCGGGAATTTGCACATGGTTAGAAGACTAGACTTGTCAGCTCCTGGAACTAATGGTTTGACCTTTTTTTCTTCAGAGAGATGTTCTCCAACCAAATTATTTTGGTCATTGAATATCCCTGATGAATGTGCAAAAATCTTAGCATTGTTTTTTAACAGTACAATTAATATTCTACAAGTATTACTTTCAAGATCAGAAACTAGAGGAGCTTTTGTAGAAATCTCCAAATATATTCTCCAAGATTTTCTAACAATAAATCCAGAAAAACTCTCAGAAAATGAGAAGGGGCTTCTCTTGAATATTTTCCAAGAGGTAAAGGATGTAGAGCTTCCGAGTATTTTGACACAATTAAAGGATAAACATCCGGTTAGAAAGAAAATTGATGAAGCTTTCTTGCAAATCCTTGGAAAAAACATTGACTTGGATATAATTTATGAGAAGGTAGCTAATGAAATCGAAGTTTTGAAAAAATTAATGAGTGAAGGTAAATAGAAAACTTTCATTCGAGTTAAAAAGGAAGTGAAAACTCTGCACTACTTATTTATCCTAGGGTTGATAGTTTTATGGTTAGAAAGCTTATTATGTTGTGGTTTGAAAAGTTTATTTTGAGGAGAAAGCCAATATTTAGACTTTTTAAAAGTATTCATGGTTTGTTTCATGAGACAAGGATAGAAACAATGAGGGAATGGGGGAAGGGGTTCATACATGGGTTGAATGGTATACTACAATAATAAATTTTCACTTGGGATAAGCATAAGGAATGTCTTATATCAAGCACTTTTAGGAAGAAAGCAAAAAACTGAAAAAAATCCAAGCGTTGAATTTCATTCAGTGGTGGGAAAACAGGAAGAAACAATTAGAATCTGGTTCGTTTGGTTTTCTGTTCAAAGAAAAGAGAAACATTTCTTTTCATAGGAAAGAAGTTTTGCAGAAAGTTATAAAGATAGTAGTGCCAAAAAAGGCTTTAGTTGTTCAAAGATTTTCGGTATAGGGCTATATCTTTTCTCCCATTAGTTTCTTTTTGGCTTTTAACCACGTAGTGTATTGTTCTCTACTACTAATTATTTCGTTCCTTAATTTCTCAGCGGTTTTAAAAAAATCCTCAAACCATTTCTTTACCACAATCCATTTAATCCGCTTGTTTTCATCCAAGATTATAGGGGCTTCTCCCCTTCTTGCTACACCTGCAATGCCCTTCCCTTTCTTATCTGCTCTCACAAAATAATAATGAACAAGACCAGATCTAATTAGGCTATAGGCTTTTTTCGCTCCAAAACGGGTATACTCAGGTCCCATTCTATTCCAAAAGGCGCTAAAATTTTTATTGAAGGGTCTTTCTTTTCCAGTTATTAGACTTCCTAAAATTTCAGTATAGGTACCGAGTCCGAGAGCTACTAGGTAATTTAACCCCGAATCAATTCCTCTTTCCAAGTCATTCCTCATAAACCCAAACACATATTCAGAAAACCAATGTTCTACCTCTTTGATTTCCTCTTCTCTAAGCATAATTGAACATACACCTCATATATGTAGTTTAGTATAAAACTATTTAAAAATTTACCCCTGAAAATGTAAATGAATTACAGTTCTGGGTAGACTAATATTTGGAT
>DXJA01000308.1 GCA_019056875.1 Candidatus Jordarchaeum madagascarense | reverse complement strand
ATTAAAGTTGATAACACTCAAGCATCTCTAAGTAGTTATATACTTAAAAAAACGGAGAACCTGTAGGGTGATTTTAATGGAAGCTAAACCCTTGAATGTAGTTGCGATTTTCTCCCATCCCGACGATCTATCCTTCTTTTGCTCTGGCACATTAGCCAAATGGGCGGAAGAAGGTCACCAAATTTACGCCCTATGCTGCACTAGCGGCAATGTGGGAACACTGAGAACCGATCTAACTAAAGAGCAGGTAGCCGAAATGCGAGAAAAAGAGCTTAGGGCTGCCAATAAAATACTTGGCGTAAAGGAAACAATAATGCTCGGCTATCCTGACGGAGGATTCATTAAAGCTTCGGAGCTCCGAGAAAAACTCATCTATTATGTTAGGAAACTAGAAGCAGACCGAGTGGTCACTTTCGATCCCTGGGTGGCTTATGAGGTGCACCCTGACCACTTGGTTGTGGGAAGAATGGCAGCAGAAGCCGCCGCCTTCGCCGCCTTTCCACTATTATATCCGAAGCAAATCAGGGAAGGCTTGGGGCACTACGCTTGCTCAGAGGTGTGGTTCATGGGCTTACTAGACCATGCACCGAACTGTTTTGTGGACATCACATCAACTCTGGAGAAGAAGGTGAAAGCAGCCCTAAAATTCGAAGCCACACTAACGCTTCTCGCCCGACTGTTTACACCCGACATTGACCCGGCTAGCGTTACACCAGAGCAGCTTGAAATTCTATCCAAACACGCAGACACACTCCTGCGTTTCATGGCCTCCACCATAGGAGAGAAGGTGAAACTAAAGGCAGCCGAAGCCTTTTATGTTCAAAAAACTTTACCGGGACACTTCGACAACTTTCAACAGATAATGATGGAAATGCTGGGAAACCCTCCCGAACCACCCAAAATCTGCTAAAAAAATTATAGGGTTAGTGCTCATCAGTTTTAATATTAGTTCGCATTCAATTAATCGTAGGTGATTTTTATGGCAGGACCTAAAAAGTCTCCGCTAATCGGCTGCTGCGGTATCTACTGCGGTGCGTGTCCTTCCAACACGGGGATAGTCCGTGATGCGGCTAAAAGACTTCAAACGCTTCTTGATGAGGGAAAAACAGAAGGAATAGCATTCATTTTGGGAATCACAGACAAGTATCCCACTTTCCATGAGGTACTCAACCTATTTTCAAATCAGGAGCTGTGCTCAGGGTGTGGATCCGAATCCCCGACAGCTTCCTGTGCTATAAGGAAGTGTTGCCTTAAGAAGGGCATATCCTCCTGCGCCGAGTGTGAGTTTGAAGGATGTACAACTACGCCGGAGGATTTCAATCTGGATAAAGCAATCGGAGAATTATTCATGCAGATTAAACCAGAGGAACAGGAAGACCCACCAGAGCTGCCAAAAGAGTTGTTCATGCAAATCATAACCCAGAGATACAATGGCTGGAACATTGAAAATTTGCGCATCATTAAGTCCAAGGGGTACACTGACTGGCTGAAAAAAATGGAAGAAGAGATAAAAAAGGGCTTTTACACGGGCCATGTAATTCGAGACAAAGAAGAGAAAAAGTAGGGTAATAAGCTGCATTTCAAATATGTTAGAAAGAATAGATAAAAAAAAATGAACCAAATTCTAGAATTCTACCCCCTTTTTTTAATATTCATAATGTTATATTTTAAATTTTGATTTTTGATTAAGTATTATTGTGAAAGTCGCAACAAATTATATTCATTTTTGGGATATTTTTTTATATTTAATTCTTCTAAGATATAATTAGCAATGTAGAAAAAGGATTAGGAAAGGTTGGTAGGTGGCAATGAAAAAAAAGGCGGGTCTCCAAATCGCCATAATTGTCCTCTTACTCGTTTTCTTAATCATACTAAAAATGCAGGAGAATCAAAATCTGGTGCTTTTCGTTTCGCTCACACTACTGATTACCTTTTCGCTAGGTGCGGGGGTGGTTGTGACTAGATTCAGAAAGAACTACTTTATCCCGGTTAAGGCTTTGGCTAGTCTCGAGAATATTATTGTGGACCATATACCCAGCGGCGTCACTTTATGGGCTTTTGACTTTTTCAAAATGAGACAGCACACGATTATTGTTTCAGGGTTTATAGCGGCAGTAAAGTTTTTCCTGATTGAGATGCGTAAAGGCAATCTTAAGAAAATGGAGACAGAGTTTGGAACTTTTATAAAAGAGGACGGAGTCATTCTAACTGTTACCTGTATCACTAGTGGAAACACCCCCTCAGAGGAAAACTGGATTAGACAAAGACTGCAAAACTTTCTGTACATCGCTGAACTCCGGCATCGGAAAGACTTTCGGAACTGGATGGGTAACGCATCAATTTTTGAGGAATCGTTCTTACAGATTATTTCTTCAGTGATTGATATCCATAAAGCCATGAAGCTTCAGAAGCGGAGAATCGTTAAAATGGAGAAGAAAAAACATAAGCTTCATGCTGAACTTAAAAATTTGGATTCAAAGATAGATATTATTGAAAAACAGTTTATAAATGGAAAAATTAGTGAAGAAGAGTTTGAAACCAGAAAGACTAGGATCAAACAGGAATACACAAGAATTCGTGAATACTATATCAACACCTGCTTCTTACTATCAAGAGTAATTCGTAAACCAAAAGAAGTTAACAAAGTCTCCAAGAAGGTAGAAAGTATAAAGGATACTTTTCTTGACATCAAAATTGAAATTGCCAATTTGCAGGTAAAAAAGATGGAGGGTGTTATCACTCCAAACGATATAAGAAATAAGGTTAAACTTCAGGAAAAGTTAACAGCTCTCATCGAAAATCTGGAAAACCTCAAGTAATCATGGTCAAAAGGAAGGCAGTTTATTTACTTCTTTACACTGGGGTTAGTGAATTCTTTCAGTTTCAATTCTCATCATGGCTTCTCTTCCCGTTTTTTCTGGAATTTCTTCTCTGACCCTAACTAGTTTTATGGCGTCGTGGGGGCATTTGTGTGCGCAGATTCCGCAGCCTATGCATCTCTCCTCAAGGATCATTATCCTGTCGTCTGAGAGGTCTTCGCTGTGTGGGTAATGGCGGTAGAGTGCTTGGAGGGGACACCACTTGACGCAGGTTTCGCAGAGTCGGCAGGCTTCACGGTTGATTTCAGGTATGAAGTTTGACTTTGCGATGGCTCTCGGGTTGTGGAGTTCTGAGATGCCTCTTAGGAGTATGCAGCAGTCGGTGCAGCAGTTGCATATGAAGTTGGGTCTCTCCTGCTGGTTACTTATGGTATGTATGAGACCTGCATCTTCAGTTTTTTTGAGGATTTCTAGCGCTTCCTCTTTTGTCACTTTTTTTCCTTTGCGGTGCTTAATCATATAATCTGCGAACCGGTCGAAGCTGAAGCAGACTTCTATTGGCTTGTCGCAATTGTGGGCTGAGAGTCGGCAAGCGCAGGGATTTACTGCTATGCTTCTTGCTTCCTCAATATATTTGCTCACCTTTTCGAATGGTAAAATCTCGGTTTGGACATCAAGTTTCTCCTCAATCGGGATGACCCTCATGAAAGGATAATTTGAAGCTCCTAATTCCCATCCCCAGTGAGGATACATTTTTTCATGGATTTTTGCATGCTCTCTTTTCTCGTCAGTGATTACACCATCATTCATATGGAGTTCGAAAATTCCAGGAACGTACGGCAACATGCTATAGTAGGTCTTGCCGTCCCTGCTGCTAGTAAACTCAAAGAGCGCTCCATTTTCTGCAAGCTTCTCGAAAACATTCCCAACATAGTCCACACTCTTACCGGTCTCCTCAGCCACCTGCTCAACGGTCTTTGCATCGACGAAGGGAAGATTAAATGCGGAGCAAAGAAGCTCGGCTTCCTCAGGAGTGTAAACCATTTCTAAAATTTTCATCATATCCTTACTCTTAGGGGCTTTCAACGGCCACCGATTTACTTTCTGTCTCAAAAGCTCGTAAACATCCTCACTCAAATCAGTTCACGTCCTTTTCTAACCAGAGAATTAGCCAACAAACACAAAACTAAACTAACAGGAATATTTAGCATTCAATTAAATTTTGTGGATAAAACATATGAATATTAAAACCCTGGAAAGCCTTCAAAGTAATTACACAAAAGCCTTCTAGTACATAGCGATTATTTTAGTTTTGTAATTTCTTTATGATGGGAATATTGGGGAACAATAATACCTTTTCTTCATTGTATTTGCACACATCAGTATTGTCTACATTAACCATCACAAAGGGGTATTTTACATCATGTTTTCTTGGTACATGAAAACAGGAAAAAGAAAAAAATGAAAAATAAAAAAGGAACCTCCTAAAAGGGCTTAGATAGGGTCTAAGTTTAGATTCTTCTTGCTATAATTGAGCCGCCGTGTATTGCTCCTCTCAGCCTACTAATTTTTTTGCAATCTCCTATCTCGTAGACTGGTATCGGTGAGCCCTTCAATTTCTCAGCAAGTTCTCTGTTTGGTTTGAAGCCCACTGCCAGCACAACACTGTCCACATTAATTTCTTCGGCTTTGCCCATTTTATCTATAATCACAGAATCTTTCCGTATCTCCTTCACTGAGGCCATGATGATTGTTTCTATCCCGAGCTGAGCTGCTTTCCAGAGGAGATATAGGCGATTAACAGTGTTCAATTCTAATAGGAGGGCGAACTCCTTCTCGACTATGTACACCTTTTTTCCATTCTCTGCAAGATGCAGTGCAACTTCTACTCCGACTTCGCCGCCTCCGATCACGGCTATAGTATCACCCACCGTCTTTCGCCCAAGCAGAACATCAGTTGCCAAAACCACATTTTCTCCGTCAACACCGGGTATGTCCGGGATAATTGGAACTCCACCGGTGGCAATCACTAAAACATCAGGTTTCACCTTACTTATCAGTTTAGGATCCACTCCGATGTTGCGCTCCACCCTGACGTTAAGCTTGCTCAACTGTGTTCGTAAATATTTTAGCAAGTCTCCTAGTGGCTCTTTGAAGCTGGCTACGGATCCGGCTCTAATTTGTCCTCCCAGCTCTCCCTCCTTCTCGTACAGGGTGACCTTGTGTCCTCGAAGAGCTAAAACCCGCGCCGCCTCCATGCCTGCTGGTCCTCCACCCGCAACCATGATGTTCTTTGCCTCGCTGGCGGGTTCGATTTGGAAGTCTCTTTCTTGTCCCAGTGCGGGGTTAACGTCGCACTGTATACTCCACATTTTGAAAAGGTTTCCATAGCAGCCCTGATTGCAGTAGAGGCAGGGGTTAATATCCTCCAGTCGGTTTTCAGCGATTTTCAGGGGTATGTAGGGGTCCGCGAGCAGTCCCCTGCCCATAGCTATGAGGTCAGCCTTACCTTCTTGCAGTGTCTGCTCAGCGATTAGGGGGTCGCTAAGTCTGCCCACGACGATGATAGGAATGTTAACCACGCTTTTGAGTGCCTCAGCGAGGGGAACGTAGCAGCCCTTGGGCATAGCGGAAGGAGGGTATATCTTGGCGAACCATGAGGGGTCGGCTTCGTAGATTCCGGCGGAGACGCTGATGCAGTGTACTCCGGCCTCCTCCAGTCTCTTGGCGATCTTTTTGGTGTCCTCTATGGTTAGGCCGCCTTCAATGTATTCGTCCCCGCTGATTCTGAATATTATGGGAAAATCAGGACCCACAATAGCTTTTATTCTCTTTATTATCTCAAGAGGGAATCTCATGCGTCCCTCGAAATCTCCACCGTACTCGTCCTCTCTCTTGTTGGTGAGGGGAGACATGAACTGGCTGATGAGATACCCGTGGGCACCGTGCAGCTCCACGGCGTCGAAATCCGCCGATAAAGTTCTATGAGCACCCTGAACATACTTATCGATCATCTGCTCTATCTCCTCGACTGTCAATTCTCTGGGCATCTCGCCTCCCATCGCAAGGCATGGTACCGGTGAGGGGGCAATAAGTTCTACTCCCTCTGTGCAGAGCGTAGAGTTCTGTCTTCCAGTGTGGTGCAGCTGAGTGGCTATCTTTGCACCGTAGGAATGAACAATCTCCGCCAGATCGTGTAGACCGCTGACATACTTCCAGTCATCTATCCTTATGGGGCTTGCTCCCGCCTTTCCCCGGGGCCACTCCACACAGGTGTTCTCTATTATTATCAGACCCACTCCACCTTTTGCTCTCTCCACATAATAATCAATCAGGCGCTGGTTTACAGCACCCAACTCTGTTCCAAACTTGGAACACATAGCAGGCATAACAATCCTATTTTTCAGCTCCATCCTCCCGATTTGTATCTGCTCAAATAACTTTTTAAAACCAGACATTTTAACCACCTCTCTTAATCCATTATTACTAATCCACCATCCACTATTATCTGACTGTGGTTGACATGTGTCGTACTCCACTAGCAATCTCCACAACCATAGCACTTCAATTAAGATCAAATATCTTTTAGCGGTCTCCTTCTCATTAAGCAACCACCCATTATGAACAGGTTAAATTTGTTTAATTATTCTTTTAAATACATTTATAATATATAAGATTATATATTAAATATTGCTTGAGCGTCAACCAGAAGAGAGGTGTGGTCAAAAATAAGGATTCTTTTTAAGAGTAATCTAGGTAGAATAGGGAATTTTCTCTTTCCAGAACTGGAAAATAGGGGATGTAATTCAAAATATGATTGGAAAGCTGGAAAAAAGAATAGAGGTTGAGGGATAGAGAATATGGCTAAAACTATTGTGATTGTAGCTACTTTGGATACCAGAGGAGATGAGGTAAAGTATCTAAAGGAAATAATAGAGAAAAAAGGACACCGTGTTATAATTGTAGATGCGGGAGTTATGGGTAAACCCATCATTAAGGGAGATGTTCCCAGAGAAAAGGTCGCCGAGGCTGGTGGCAAAAGCCTTAAAGAACTTGTGGAAGCTGCTGAGAAGGGAGCGGACCGATTCGAAGCTACTAAAGTAATGATAGAGGGGGTTAAGAAAATAGTAGCAGACTTGTATTCTAAAGGCAAGCTGGACGGCGTAATGAGTTTAGGGGGCACGACCGCTGCGGCACTGGGGACATCAGGTATGAAAGTACTGCCGATAGGCGTTCCCAAACTATTGGTAACCACTTTCATTGATCCAAGATCAATTGGTGATGAGGACATAGCAGTAATGCAAACCCCGGTGGATTTAGTGGGTCTCAACAAAGTGGTTAAGAGAACACTATCCAACGCGGCGGGCACAATGATAGGCATGGTGGAACAGGAGATTCCGGAGGCGGAGAAAAAGCCGCTAGTGGGCATGACTGTTCTCGGAGTCACAACGCCATGCGTTCAAAAAGTTATGTCCCGTTTAGAGAAAAGAGGATATGATTCGGTGTCGTTCCACGCAAAAACTCCCATGTTGGACAGATTGATAAAAGAGGGAAACATCGACGCAGTCATCGATGTAACCTCCTTCGAAACTGTTCCAATGGTTCTTTACCCCCCAGAGTACATCTCCATGCTAATGGGTGCCCCCGAGGTTCGCAGAGTGCGACTTGAAAGTGCTAATGAGAAAGCCCTTCCCCAAATAATCGCTCCTGGCGGCTTGGATATGCATATATTTCCGGGAACCGGAATAGACCAGGTTCCCTCTGAGTTTAAGGGTCGCGCATGGACTATGCATGGGCCGATGGTAGTTTTGATAAGAACCACTAAGGAAGAGCTGGAAAAAGTGGGCAAAAACATCGCGGAAAGGGCAAACAAGGCGAAAGGCCCAGTTGCAATTATAATCCCCTTGCGCGGTTTCTCCGAGGCAAGCAAAAAGGGCGCACCTCTACACGATCCGGAAGCGGACCGGGCATTCATTGACGCATTAAAGGGGCATGTGGAGGAGAAAGTTAAGGTCGTAGAGGTTGATTGCCACATTAATGATGATGAGTTTGCGGACCAAGTGGTTGGAACGTTTGATGAATTAACCGCTAAGTAGAGGTGAGGATATGGTTGTAAAAGTAACTAGAAAAGAAATACTGGAAAGGCTCAATAAAGAAATTAGTGAGGAGAGACCGATTCTCGGAGCAGGATGTAGCGCCGGGATAATAGCGAAATGCGCCGAACTGGGCCAAGCCGATTTAATAATCGTTTACAGTACTGGAAGAACCAGAATGATGGGGCTACCCACAACAATACTTGGTAACTCAAATCCCATAACATTAGAAATGTACGATGAATTAGCGAATGTTGTGAAAAACAAGCCAATAATCGCAGGTATCGAGGGAAATGATTGCTTTTACCTCGATCAAGAAGCCTCATTGAAACGCTTCATCGACAAGGGTTTCAACGGCGTAATAAACTTCCCCACAACCGGACTTTACGAGAATCTAATAGAGGGAGGAATGGCCCTTAGAAAATTTAATGAAGCTATGGCCTTTGGGTACGGCGTTTCCCACTGGGGATGGTCCAGAGAGGTGGAAATGATACGAATATTGCACGATTGGGATGTGTTTACAATGGCTTACGTCTTCACTGCAACAGACTCAAAAGACATGGCTGAAGCCGGGGCAGATGCGATATGTGCTCACGTTGGTCCAACCATGGGAGGCATAGCGGGGTTTACTGCACTTGAGGATTTAGATACTCTATTAAAGAGGGCGCAGGAGGTATTCAAGGCGGCAAGAGATGTGAACCCTGACGTGGTTTGTTTGGTACATGGAGGACCATTCTACGATCCGCAGAGCACCAAAATCATATACGAAAAAACGATTGCCCAAGGATTCGTCGGCGCTTCCTCTATCGAGAGAATCCCTGTTGAGAAGGCGATAACAGAAACATGCCGGGGTTTCAAAAGCATCCCCATGGCGAAACGCGAGAATTAGCCTCCATCATACTTAATACCATGTGTAAGATTCATAATACTAAAGATTGGTGAGATGATAGTATGAGTGGTGTTTTAAAAGCGTTACAAGATGCTGTAGGCACCGATTATGTTTCCGATAAGGATTTTATGACCTACGCCTACGCTAGAGGCATAGACAGTGCTCTCCCCCCAAATCCTCCCGACTACGTGGTGAAACCGGGAACCACAGAAGAAGTTGCAGAAATAGTACGCTTAGCCAACAAGTACAAGACAGCCGTCATACCACGTGGCGGAGGATGCTGCCTGATGGGCGGCTCCAAGCCCATAGAAAAGGGAGGAATACTCCTAGACACCGCCAGAATGCACAAGATAATCAATATAGATGAGAACACCCTGACCGTCACCTTTGAGACCGGCATAACTTGGGCGGAACTCAACGCCAAACTCAACGAGCTGGGATACTACACCGGAAACCTCGGACCGGGAAGCGGAATATCCGCGGTGGTTGGGGGTGGACTATCACACCACAGTGTGGGAGGCGGTGGAGGAGCTAAGTACGGCTCATGCACCGAGCACGTGGTAGCCCTAGAAGTTGTACTACCCAACGGAGACATAGTAAACACTGGCTCCAACGCAAGCATCTACACCAAGGAACCCTTCTGCAGATTCGGATTCGGCCCGGATTTGACGGGACTCTTTCTGGGCGATAACGGATTACTCGGAATTAAGACCAAGGCGACTCTGGAAATTTTTCCAAGACCGAAATATCATGCGGCAAAGACTTTTACCATAGAAGAACCCTCGGCGGAAAACTCGGCTAAAATCTGGCTGGCATGGAGAAAGAGAGGAGACCTCGGAATCTACGATTCACAGTGGTGGACACAACTAATGGTTATAGGCACCCAAATATTGACAGACGTACCGATGATAAAGCCTTGGATAGGATTAGATAAAGCGGTGTTCTTCTACACAATAGAGGCTGAAACAGAGGAACAGTTGGAAGCAAACGTCAAAATCGTAGACCAGATATGCAAAGAGCACGGTTGCACAGAAATGGGACCCGAACTCAAAGACGGAAACTGGGCCAAGTGGCACTACGAAGAACAGGGACACTGGCTTAACTTTCATGGTATATGGGGTGGAATGGGCCCGGGCTCCATACCGTTAACAACAGAACACCATGTCCCGATCCATCGATTTCCCTATATGGCTCATAAACTTGACGAATGGGAAGCAGCACACAAGGCTGAACTCGACGCAAACGGGGGAATGCAAAGCGGCATATCAACCGCTCTTCTCTGCGGACACACCACAGTGGAAGTCGACTCGGGACTTTTGGCTTGGGATAAACCGGGATACCGAGAGAAAAACATGGAACTCTGGAAGAGCCAAATCGAAATGGTGATTAGAGAAGGGGGCATGCCCTACATGTTAGGGGAGATATTTAGTAAGGGCTTGATCGACACGGAGGCCTTCGAGGGAACCTACTACCAGTTTCTGAAGAACGTCAAACAGATCTTGGATCCCAACAGGGTTCTGAGCCCCGGAAAATTCTACCTTTAGGAGGAATTAGCATGACTAAGATGGAGAATACCAAGAAACTTTCGGATATGGTTTACGCCTGTTCCGGTATTGGTGACTGTAGAATAGCCTACAGGTGGGCTGTGGGCATGTACGGGGTTTGCCCGGTTCTGGAGCACTCTCCACAGTTTGATCCGTTCTACGCCAGAGGCAAAATACGCATCGCCAAGGGACTACTGGAAGGAGAGCTTGAGCCCAGCAAAGAACTAGCTGAGGTATTATACCAGTGCACCACCTGTGGTAACTGCCACTCCGCCTGCCATCAAACCCTGTGCGATGAGATAATTTTACCAATAGGCAGGTTTATCGACCACGTGAAGCTTTTCGAAGCCATGAGGGCAGACCTGGTGGAGGAAGGACTAGGTCCAATGCCTAGGCACAGAGAAATCTTGGAGTGGACCAAAAAGGAGCACAACCCATACATGGAGAAACACGAAGACCGTGTAAAATGGATTCCCAAGGACAAAAAGATTCCCCAGAAGGCAGACTTGGTATGGTTCATGGGGTGCACCGAACCCTACCGACAGCCAGAGCTCGCCCAAGCGTTTCTAAAAATTCTGGAAGCCGCCAATGTTGATTACGGAATAATGCATCCAGACGAATGGTGCTGTGGATCAATATTTTTCAGAATCGGCGTAAGGGACTTGGCAGAGGAGCTCGCTAAACACAACTTGGAAACCATTAAAGCTTCGGGAGCCAAAAAAGTGGTAATTCACTGTGCCGGCTGCTATAGGACAATCGCTAAGGACTACGTGGATCTCTTCGGAGAGCTCCCATTCGAAGTAGTTAACGCTGTGGAGCTGATCAGAGACTTGATGAAGGAGGGTAAACTGAAGCTGAAAAAAGTTGATACTAAAGTGACCTACCATGATCCTTGTCATCTGGGCAGACACATGGATATCTACGATGCTCCCAGAGAGATACTGAAAATGATGCCGGGAGTCAAACTGGTGGAGATGAAAAGGATAAGGGATGCTTCCTGGTGCTGTGGCGCTGGTGGGGGCGTTAAGAGCGGGTTTCCGGAGCTGGCAGTGGAGATAGCTATGGACAGGATAAAAGAGGCGGAGGAGACGGGAGCGGAATATATTGTTACCGCCTGCCCCTTCTGTGTGAGGAATCTTCAGGACGCCGCTGAGGCGCTCAACTCCAAAATCAGGGTACTAGACATCGTGGAACTAATCGCTGAAAATCTAGCCTAAGAACAGATTCCTTATCTTTTTCTATTTTTTCCTTTGCTATTAAGAGAATTGATCCAGGTGAGGCGGTTAATTTTATTGCTATTTTGATTAATCCTCAATTTTTATAAAATTATCTATAAATAATAGAATAAATAT
>DXJA01000307.1 GCA_019056875.1 Candidatus Jordarchaeum madagascarense | reverse complement strand
ATATAATAATTATTAAGAGACCCGGATGAAATATCTTAATTGTCTGGAAGGCTTCCATGTCATTGGGTGGGAGTCTAATTCCTCTGAAGGACATTAGGGTAGTCATTGTCTAATTGTGGATGCAGCTCCCCTTAGCCACTATTTTTTAGTTTTACCGTTTTTCATATTGAGATGGTAGTATGTGCTAGTATTCTATTGCGTTTGTTTTTTGTTCTTAAATCTTAAATGTTAAGAATGTAAATTTAGTTTATAAGTGAATTATTGGCCGTGGGATAGTTTTTCTTTGGGAGAAGTGACTTATATTGAGCAAGTCTAGAGATAGGGATAAGGTGCAGGAAAAGCTTGTGGGAATGGCGGAAGGACTTAAGGGAGTAGACGCAGTTAGAAACTGTGTTTACACTGTTGTCGCGGTTGCAGATATTTTGAAAACTTGTTTGGGACCGAAGGGGATGAGTAAGCTCATTATAGATAGGTATGATAATTACGTGATTTCCAATGATGCGGTAACGATTCTGCGGGATTTGGATATTCAGCATCCGATTGGTGAGATGCTGGTTAATATGGGTAAGACTCATGTTCGAACTCAAGGAGATGGGGGAAAGATTATTGTTCTGCTGACTGCTGAATTGGCTAGGAGGGGTTTGAGGCTTGTTAATGAGGGGTTACACCCTTCTGTTGTTATTTCGGGGTATTATGCTGCTTGTGAAAGGGCGATGGAACGCTTGAACGAGTTAAGTATTGAGGTGAATGGAGAAAGGGCCTTGCTTAAATCTGTGGCGCGTACCTCGCTTTCTGGAAAGTTTTCTAGGAGAGTGGAAAACTATCTTTCTGATCTTGCTGTTGAGGCGGTTTCCACCATAGCGGTAGGAGAGGGGGTAACAGGTGTTAAAGAGAGGGTGCAGTTTGTTAAGAAAGAAGGGGGAGGAATAAGTGACACAGAGTTGATTTATGGTGTCATTATATCGAAGGACATTTTGAGCCCGAGAATGCCGAGAAGGGTTGAGGATGCTAGAATTGCTCTTTTGGATGAAAAGCTCTATTTAGAGAAACCATCAGAGAGAAGTGTTGAGTTGCAGATAGAATCTCCTGAGGATTTGGATGGCTACTTTGAGGAGGAGAGAAAGTTTGGGCAGAGGAAATTTTCATACATCAAACAGAGTGGGGCAAATGTTGTGGTGACTGAGAAGGGAATAGATAGGGTGATTGAGCAGAGCCTATCCAAGAATAGAATGCTGGGAATAAGACGCGCTAAACCTGAAGAGTTTAAACTTCTGAGCAAAGCTTGTGGTGCAAGGATTTGCTCTAAGGTAGAGGATCTCGGAGAAGGGGATCTCGGTTACGCAAGTCTAGTTGTGGAGAGAAGAGTGGGGCGAGACAAGTGTGTGTTGTTTTCTGGCTGTAAGGATCCGAAAGCGGTGGCGGTATTGGTTAGGGGTGGGTCTTGGTATGTTTGTGAAGAGGTTGAGAGACTTTTGAGAAACGCTATTATGGCGGTTTCTGTGGCTATGATGCATGGAAAGGTTGTGGGTGGTGGTGGGGCTATAGAGCTTGAATTGGCGAAACATGTTAGAAAGGCCTCGTATTCTATTGAGGGTAAGAAGCAGTTAGCAGTGAACGAGTTCGCTTCGGCTCTTGAATTGATCCCCCGTATATTAGCATCTAACGCAGGGATGGACGCGGTTAATACCTTGCTGGAATTGCGTTCAAAGCATGGTGAGAGCCAGAACTGGTTAGGCATAGATGCTGAAAATAAAAAAGTGAGGGACATGGTCGAATTCGGTGTGTTGGAGCCCAGTTATGCGAAGATTAAATCTCTGAAAAGCGCCACAGAGTTTGCATCATCTGTTCTGAGCGTTGATGGAATGTATATAAGCAAGATGGGCCTTGAGAAGAGAGATAAAGCAAAGTGAGCAGATTTTTTAAAGAGGGTTATATTTTTTTATTATTTGATTATTTTCCAAATTGTGCCTTCTTTAGAATCCTCTAAGAGAATTCCTGCTTCCATCAATTTTTCACGTATATAATCCGCGGTTTCCCACTTTTTCTCTTCTCTAAACTTATTTCTCATTTCAATTAAAATATCTACCAGCTTTCCTACTGTTTCCAAACCGGTTTCTTTCGGTTCTTCTTGGAACACTCCCAAAATTTGTCCGAAGTCATTATAAGTTTGTAAGGTCTTCTCCAGAGCGTTTTTACTTATTTTGCTATTCGTATCTAGAGAGTTTACTGCTCGGGTTAACTCAAAAATGGCGGGCATTGCTTCTCTTGTGTTAAAATCGTCGTCCATGGCCTCCATAAATTCTTGTTTGGATTTTTCTACTTGTTCTAGTAACTCTTTCTCTTCTACGCTCGGTTCGTTCTGTTCAGTCCTTTGTTGTTCCTTGATTAAGGTTTTTAGTTTATTGATTGCAGTATGAATTCTTTGAAGAACTTGTTTTGCTTCCTCTAGTTGTTGATCACTATAATCAATTGGGCTCTTATAATGCGTGTTTAACAGGAAGAATCTTATGGTTTCTCCATCATATTTTTCCAAAACTTCTTTTATTGTAAAAAAGTTTCCAAGAGATTTCGACATTTTTTCCTTGTTTATGGTAACAAACCCGTTGTGTATCCAGTACTTCACAAACGGTTTACCGGTGTACGACTCGGACTGGGCAATTTCACACTCATGATGGGGAAAAATTAGATCCATTCCTCCTCCGTGAATATCTATAATTGGACCAAGATATTTTATTGCCATTGTGGAGCATTCCATGTGCCATCCCGGTCGCCCTTTTCCCCACGGACTCTCCCAAAAAATTTCACCTGGCTTGGCCTTTTTCCAAAGGGCAAAGTCTCTTGGGTCTATTTTATTTTCATTTATTTCCACTCGCGCACCCGCTAAAATGTTTTCTATGGATTGATGAGACAGCTTGCCATAGTCCTTAGCCTTTGATACGCTGAAATAGACGTTTCCATCGATCTCGTAGGCGTAACCATTTTTTATTAGCGCTTCAATAAATTCGATTATCTCGGGTATGTGGTCGCTTACCTTGGGGTGTATATTGGCTCTTCTCACGTTAAGATCGTCCATGTCCTCAAAGTAAGCTTCTGTGAATCTTTTAGAAAGAGATAGGGGGTCCTCTGCTAACTCATTTGCCCTGTTTATTATTTTGTCATCTACATCTGTGATGTTTTGGATATAAATAACGGTGTAGCCTTTGTATTCTAAGTATCTTCTTATAACATCAAAAGCAACGTATGAACGAGCATGACCAATATGACTGTAATCATAAACGGTAGGACCGCAAACGTACATTCCTACCCTATTTCCATTAATGGGAACAAAATCTTCTTTTTTTCTAGTCAGAGTGTTATATATCTGTAGCATGCCCTTAAACCCCGTGATTATAATCTACTCGAAACCCCTTTCGGATTTTATGTTTAATGATGTTTTAATCTGCTTATTCTAGAAACGAGAGGTTATTAACCTATAGTGAAACGATTCGAATTGTCCTTTTTATTTCTATTTCATAATTTTAGAATAATAAGCTATTCCACTTATCAGGTTATATTTGAATCATTAATGGCCCTAAATACAATCCACTAAAAATTCGCTCAGATCCCTTGTTTTTAACTCAGAACCACACAACTCAGATGCGTCATTTAAATTCCGAGTGCAAAAAGGACATGCGGTGAGTATCATATCCACGTCTAGTTTCTCAGCATCTTTGAGTCTTTGTATTCCTAATTCTTGTGCTGTTTCGGGGTAACTCGCCTTTACGCCTCCCCCAGCTCCACAACAACGGCTTCTTTCTTTGTTACGACTCATTTCCACTAGTTCCACATTTTTTATTGATTTAAGTATATTTCGGGGAGGTTCGTAAATTCCTAGTCCACGCCCCAAATGGCACGGATCATGATAGGTTACTCTAACGGGGAACTTGTGAGAAAGTTCAAAATTGTTTTGCTTCAAAAATCGGTCGAGATACTCAGTAAGGTGTAATATATTGATTCGAAAATCTAAATGTTCAGGATAGACCTTTCTAAAAGTTTTTGCGCACCCTGCACATTCCGTTACCAGTGTTCTGAGGCTCATGTCTTTGAATAATTCGTTGTTTTTATTGGCGAGTTCGACTCCTTCGTCTATTAGACCCATGTTGAAGAGAACAGAGCCACAACAGACTTCATCATCACCAATAATTTTGAAATCGACCCCTAAGCTTTTCAAAATCCTAACACTAGACTTGGCAATGTTTTGTAGCCTGTAAGCCGCGGTACACCCCGCATAATACGCTAATTCGGTCATTTATCCTCATCTCGAATCCAAGAACCTCTTTTTGACTTCGGTTCTCCGTAGGGATTGCCTTCCCTTCTGATATTCTCTAGTATTCGAATGGATGAATCGAGGCTATAATCTCTCTTGGACAACTCGCACTTCAGAGCCCTTATAATATCCGTTGTATGAATGCCCGATGGACAGAGAAGGTAACAGTAGTCACAAGTGGTGCAACTAAAAACGCTTTCAGCAATATAATCAGATAATTTTAATTTATTTTCCAAGACCCCGCGGGCGATTAGAATTCTTCCCCGAGCATTGTTTGAAGCCCAACCGTAATTCTCGTAAAGCGGACACTGGGCTATACAGAATCCACAACGCATACAGCTATAAATATCATCAGTGTATTCACGCAATCTCTCATTTGTCATCTTAACACACCTAAGGTTCGCCTGCGGAGCCCCAAGGCTTTCCTTTGCCCGGATTTAAAATGTTATTGGAATCAAAAACATGTTTTATTCCCTTCATTAAAGACATCTCAACAGGACCATGCTCCTTCTCTACGAAGTCCTTTCTTATTAGACCCACCCCGTGCTCGCCAGTAATGGATCCTCCCAAGTCTAGGGCTACTTCGTTGTAAATAATGTTTAGGGCCTTAAAGAATGCTTCTTGCTGTTCGGGAATTCTTTCATCATATAGGAAAGTGGGATGCAAATTTCCGTCTCCCGCGTGTCCAAAGGTGGCAACTCTGATCAGGTTGTCGACTCTTTCAGGGATTTTTTGTATTCTTTTTAAAGCCTCAGGAATCTTTGAGATAGGAACTGTAAGGTCTTCCATAGTTGTGGTGATAGAGCATCTGGCTAGAGCTGCGTAAGCGGATTTTCTTGCCACCCAAAGGGAGTTTCTCTCCTCTTCATCCTGAGCTATTTTCCACTGTTTTGGATTCATTCCTCTAACAATGTTAGTGATTATTTTCAATTCTTTTTCAGCGGCGGATTCTATGCCGTCGGTCTCGATGAGAAGCATTGCTTCGCATTCTGGAAGATTTAAACCTGCATAATCTGCCGACGTGCCTAGAGTAAGTTTGTCTAAAAATTCCATTGCGCAAGGAACTACACCGGATGACCGGGCTTTCACAATGGCTTCTCCAGCTCTGTTCAAATCATCAAATAGAAACATTGCGGTCTTATAGGTCTCTGGTAGGGGTTGAACTCTCATACCTATTTTGGTAAAAACCGCTAATGTTCCCTCTGAGCCGCATAGCAGTTTTGTTAAATCATAGCTTGAAACCGATTTTAGAGTACCTGACCCAGTATGGATTATTTCGCCACTTGGCAAAACCGCTTCTAACCATAAAATCCAGTCTTTGGTTTTACCATATTTTATGGCTCTGTTACCAGCAGAATTATTTGCCACCATCCCTCCCAGAGTTGCTGCCGAACTACTTGCGGGATCTGGTGGAAAGAAATATCCATAATCTTTCAAGAACTCGTTTAAATCATCGCATATAACTCCGGGTTCAATTACCACTTGTAGATTTTCTTCATCGAAACCTAAAACCCGATTCATACGAGTAAGATCAATCACAATGCCGCCTTTAACAGGTAGAGGCGATCCTGCTGCGCTTGTTCCTGAACCTCTCGGATAGACAGGTATACGATTCCCGTTAGCTAATTCCATAATCTCAGAGACCTCTGTTGTGTTTGCGGGTCTAACTATGACATCTGCGAAGTATTGAAAGGGGGTGGAATCTCTTGAGTAGCAATAAATTTCTGCGGGATCAGTATTAACGTTTTTTTCCCCCACAATTTCCACTAGTTTAGTTATTATGTGAGATTTCATACCTTCACCTATTCTTCGAAAGCTTCCATTGCAGCTGCGATACCTTCACCGGGTTTCACTGAAAGTCCTTCCTTTCTAAGAGCTCTTTCCAAGGCTTCCAAAACAAGGATTACGTTTCTCTCACAGGCGTTGATCCCCATTAATCCAATTCTCCATATTTTACCTTTAAGCTCGCCCAGCCCGCCTCCTATCTCTATGTTAAAATCGTTTAGGAGAGTTTTCCGCACGTTCAAGTCAGAAACCCCTTCGGGGATTTTTACTGCTGTTAGGGAAGGTAAGTTATTTTTGGTGGGGAGTGTTTCTAATCCCATAGCGTTTAAACCTTTTATGAGTGCTCGACTTGCTTCTAGGTGTTGAGCCCACCTTTTTTCTAAACCTTCTTCATAGATTATCCTCAATGCTTCTCTTAGGGCGTAAATCATGGAAATGGGCGCTGTGTGATGGTAAAATCTATCTGCCTCCCAGTATTTTTCTATCAGATTGAGATCAAAATACCAGCTCTGAATCTTCCCCTCACGGTCTTTCACGAATTCAATAGTCCTCTCATTAAGAGTAATCGGAGACAGGCCTGGCGGGCAGTTTAAACATTTTTGTGTTCCGCTGTAGCTTATATCTACACCGTATTGATCAATTTCTAGTTCGACGCCCCCCAAAGAGGTAACCGTATCCGCCAGAAGAAGAGCATCATGATTTTTTATTATCCTTGAAATATCACTTAGAGGTTGCAGGACGCCTGTTGAAGTTTCGGCTTGCACCAAGGCAACAATCTTGGCATTGGATTCCGCTAAAGCCTTTTCCACACTCTCCACGTTTAAAGCCGCTCCCCAAGCCGCTTTAACTTCTATCGGGGTTCCTCCGCACCTTCTAACTATTTCACTCATTCTCTGACCAAAAAATCCATTCAATCCGACCACAACTTCGTCCCCTTCACCCACCAAGTTAACAAGACAGGTTTCCATCCCCGCGCTACCCGTACCCGAAATGGGTATGGTGAGTCTGTTTCCGGTTCTGAAAACATATCTTAATAGCTCCATGATCTCATCCATGATTTCCAAAAAGTAAGGATCCAGATGGCCAACTAAGGGCATAGACATCGCTCTCAAAACTCGAGGATCAACATTACTAGGGCCAGGACCTAGTAAAATTCGTTGAGGAGGAGCCAATTCCTTATAGGTTTTTTCCATAATGGTTAACCCTCTACTCAGCCACTTAAATTACGATTTTTACATAAAAACACTTTAGTTGATTAAAGTGTCGGTCGAATTAGCTGAAATAAGAGCCGGAAAATAAGTTTTTATGATTTTTTAGGGCATTTCTATTTTCCAAATCTTCTGTCTCTCATCTGATAAGTTCTGAGAGCCCGCCAGAAATCGATTTTTCTCATCGCCGGCCAAAAAACATCACAAAAATACAGTTCAGCGTAAGCGGACTGCCATAAGAGAAAGCCGGAAAGCCTTTCTTCACCACTAGTACGAATGATTAAGGAGGGATCCGGTACCCCCGATGTGTAAAGATGTTCTTCAATTAGCTTCTCATCAATTTCTTTGACATCAATTTTCCCAGATTTAACATCCTCCGCAATTTCCTTTATAGCATCAACTATCTCAGCTCTCCCCCCGTATGATATAGCAATATTCAAAAGATACCGGTCGTAATCTTTTGTTGCTTCCTCAGCTCTTTTAATTGATTCTTGCACCCTTTTTGGTAAAAGATTTATTCTACCTATGGCCTTAACTTTTACCTTATGTTTATGCACCTTTGCCTCCTTTAAAACCTCTTCAAACTTTTTCTCAGCAATCTTCATAATTTCGTCCACTTCTCTACCAGAACGCTGAAAATTCTCCGTGGAAAAAGCATAAAGAGTAACAATTTTTATACCTGCGTCCCAGCACCATTCCAGAAAGTCCCTCACCTTTTCTGCGCCGAATTTGTGTCCACTCCATGCGTTTAGACCCAGTTGTCTTGCGAATCGCCGGTTACCGTCAAGAATGATGGCTAAGTGTTCCGGCATATAGCCGTCTTTGATTTGCCTCCATAGAACCTTTTCGTACACGCTTGATAGTGCATTATTAACTCTGTTGATGAGCGATAGGGGTAATCGTGAAACTGGAAGATATTTAATGAGACGCTGCATGTAAACCACCCGATCGTATCCCAAGTACCACTCCTTTCCGAATCCATAGCAAATTTGCTTGGGGGATATGCAAATAAGATTCTATGGGAGGAATAATAAATCTTTTTGGGTTTAGGTAAAGATTTTTTCACTCCGAATTAGTCTTTTTATATTTTTCAGGAATTATTGGAGTCGTATTTAAACCTTTTTTTGAAAGCTTTTGAATTCTGTTTCAGTTGGTTGCGAATCATGAGATTAGACTAATGTAGAGACCGGGGGCTGTTGGTGAGCACTTCGTATCCATTTTCTCGAACCAGAATCATATCTTCAATTCTGCATCCTCCAAAACCTGGAATGTAAACGCCTGGTTCAGCTGTAAACACCATACCCTCCTCAATAGCATCTTTATTATTAGGACTGATCGGTGGATGCTCGTGTACTTCTATTCCGATTCCGTGGCCGAAGCTATGGACGAAGTAATCTCCGTATCCTCCTCTTTTTATTAACCTACGAGCAATCTCATCTATCTTTTTGGCTTTAACGCCTGGTCGAATGATTTCTATTGCTTTCTGTTGGGCATCTAGAACGGTTTGGTAAAGTTTTTCCTGTTTCGAATTTGGAGAGCCTACCGTGTGTGTTCTAGAGATGTCAGAACAGTAATTTTTGTAGCGTGCCCCCAAATCAATTATTACCAAGTCGCCGTTTTCCAATTTTCGATCACTGCATGATGCGTGCGGGAAAGCGGATCTGTGACCGGATGCTACGATGGTTTCAAAAGATGCCCCGCTTGAGCCCAGTTTCTTCATTCTGTATTCGGCTTCCGCAGCAACCTCGTATTCTCTCACCCCGGGATTTATGATTTCTATAGCCTTTTTGACGCCTTCATCAGCTATTTTTGCTGCCTTTCTAATTGTTTCTATTTCGCTTGAAGATTTTATGGATCTGAGCTTTTTTATGATAGGGGATGCGTGTACGAAATCGGTGTCTTTACTATTTTTTTCTAGTTTTTCTTTAATATTTACAGTTAGGAAATCCTCCTCAAAGCCCAGTTTTTTAATTTTCAAGTCCTTTTGAAGTTTTGAGAAAGCTTTTTCAAAATCTTCAAGTTTTTTAGCTTGGATTATCGAGAAGCCTTTTACTGTGTTATTTGCCTCTTCAAATTCTAACTGTGAAACAACAGCAAAAGGTGTGCCCTCTCGGGGTATAAGTAAATACATGAACGAGGTTGAAAAAAAGCTTGAGAAATAGAAAATGTTTTCGGGCTTGGATAAAAATAAGGCGTCAACCTCTTTAAGCATATTCTGTAATTTTGTTAATCTCATGAATCTTCCTCTGCTTCCTCTCTTAACAGTTAATATAAAGGTTTATTAACATTTATTATTGTTAGCTCATTCTAAATTTGAGGATGATTTTAATGAAGATTATAGCAGTTGGTTCCGAAAATCCAGTTAAAATTTCAGCAGTAAAAAACGTAATGCGAAAATTGCTTGGTGACGTAAAAATTTGCGGAGTTATAGTTTCAAGCGGCGCACCACCACAGCCTATGGGACTTAGCCAAACATTAGAAGGCGCTCTCAATAGAGCCACAAATGCCTTACTAAGGGTGGATAACTCTGATCTCGGGGTAGGAATAGAAGCAGGACTAATAGATACGGTATTAGGTGAAGAAAGACATTACCTCGATTTTCAGTATTGTGTAATAGTGGATAAGGAGGGAAGAAAAACTTTCGGAGCCGGCCCCGGATTCGAATATCCCCCAATCGTTAATCAAAAGGTTATAAAAGAAAACCTTGAGGTAGGAGAAATTATGGAAGAAATAACAGGCATAAAAAAATTGGGTGAAAAAATGGGAGCAATAGGCTACCTTTCCCATGGGTTAATCGATAGAACAAAACTCACCGAGTTCTCGGTTCTAATGGCTATGCTACCCAAAATAAACACCAAACTGTATTCAGATCGTTTATAACTTTTATAAAATTAGTCAGATTTTTAATAATAAACTCTTTTCTCCAAAATTTGAAGAATTCACCTCAAACTTCTCAAAATAGTCTATAATAAAAATAAAATGAGGGTATTATATTAATTCGGCTATCCTTTGAGCAGACCTACGCATATCCAAAAAAATCAAACCCAGCTTAACATCCTTCTTGGCACTAACCGTCAAAACAGCGTTAGGTCCGGCACCCATCACGAAAATGTATCCTTCATTTCCGCGTATGAATACCTGTTCTAGTTCCCCTTTTCCAAGTTCTTGAGCGGCGCGCTCGCCGAGGCTTAACATGGCAGCAGTCATTGCGGCTACACGTGTTTCGTCAACATCGGCAGGCAATGCGGAAGCTATTGGAAGACCTTCAACACTCACAATCGCCGCTGCTTCGATTTCTGGAACCGAAGCTTCCAAGTCCTTTAAGATTTCTTCCAAGTTTTCGCTCTTAGACATTTATACGCATCACCATGCTCTGTTTCAATTTATTTACTTTAAAATAAGTATTTAACTATATTCTTTCCTCTGATAGTTGATTTGGGTATAAAAGGGAACAGGAGCATGTTTAAGAAGATTTGGGTAATAACTCCTGTTTGTAAAGTCGTTTCAATAGAACTTCTCTGGAAAGGGCTTGAAATGCACGTTTCACTCCTAGCCCCTTAATAGCGATGGATTCATAAATGGGCAACGAATCCGCGTGCAGGGCTTCAATCAAGCTATTTCTCTCTAATGCATCTGGCAAATCACGCTTGTTGAGGAGAATCAGTATCGGTATCTCGTTGCGAAGTTTATCACCGACAAAGCCTTTTAGTTCCTCTAGACTTTCAAGATTCGCCTGCAACTGATCCCTTGAGGAATCCACCACAAAAATGATTCCGTCAGTGCCCTGAAGCACAATCTTCCTCTGATGCCTGTGCCGCTTTTGACCAGCAACCGTGAAAACATCAAAAATAACCTTGCCCGTCGCAGATATTGGAGTATAGTCAAAATACAGTGTCCTGCCCGTTGGGTCCTCAACAGAGGTGAAACCACCCTTATCAAGACCCGTTACTTCATCGTAAATCCATCTCAGACAGGTTGTTTTTCCGGATAGGGAAGGTCCCCAAAAAACTATCTTAAAATGTATTCTACCTTGAGCATCTTTTTTCAAAGGCTGCACACGTCCTATTCAGTTTTAAAGAGGAGGAGAATTTTAAGCTACACTTTTTCAAGCTCGCTAAGGGCAGCCTTAAGCTCCTCGTCGCTAGCTTCTCCTTCAGACACAGGCACAACTGGTTTCTCAGCAAGAAACTCGTCGAGAACACTCTTGAGCTGATTCGACGCCTTCTTCATAACAAGGCGAATCATACCAATATTGACATCAGAGTCGGTAATAACACAAAGAACACCCTTACCGCAACTAGCAGCAAAGATTTTACCATTATCAAACTCCGAAGTTACAATGTTCAGCTCGCCAATATCCAAGTTCTTGCCCTGCTCTTCCGAAGCACAGTACACTGCACTCGCAATTGCGCCTATCCCATCATTCGACTGCCGGTGCCGCAACACTTCGACAAATGTCGACGGGATAGTACGAGAACTTTGAAACGTGAGCTATGGTTAGCCCTGTTCTGTCTACTAGGATAACCTTTTTTATTCCGCTTTCTGCTTTTATTACATCGCTTAAGATTTTATCAAAGGCCTTTATATCCATCAATTTTT
>DXJA01000528.1 GCA_019056875.1 Candidatus Jordarchaeum madagascarense | reverse complement strand
GATCAATAAAAAAGTAAAGGATCAATAAAAAATAAAAAAAGGGTTAAAAATTTTAAGCACCTTTTTTCGCAGCATCAACCACCATCGATGAACGCAGCGCTCTCGAGGGACCACGCGTTCGAACCGTCGTCTTTCCTACTTGACGACCACCCGTACCCTACCAAGGTTCTGGATGCGAGCAATTCGGGTTTTGAAGTTACCTTGTCGTTGTGAGGTGGCTCGCAGCGCCGGGAAGTAGGTGCCGGGCTTGGAGAAAGCATAGGTGGTCTTCAGAGTCATACAACTCCTCGACGAGCTGGTTTCGTCGAACTGCTCGGTGACCGGATAGTCACCTGCACCCTCGAAATCCCATTCCGCAGCCACCACCGTGCCCGCGCCCGGCGGCACCTCGATGACGGCGGAGAACTCAACGGTCTCGCCGACCGCAACCTTGGCGCACACGCCGCCATTCGCGTTCAGCGTAACCACCGGCTGGATGCCCCTGCGCTCCGCAGCCGTCAGTGGCACCTCCACTTGGCCGTCCACCACCTTGTAGACGGTGCTCGCAGGGGGCGCCAATCCCCTCTCAACCCAGACACTCAGATCACGCAGCGCTTGCTCCACGACACCAACATAGCTGATAACGCGGGTTGTCGCCACCGGCCGGGGATCAGTCGGCAAGGCTACCTGTGTCGTGTGCATAGCATTCTCGACGAACCAGAGCCGGTAATTGTCATCAAGACGCGGCCCCAACGCAGCCTCCACAAGCCTGCGGTACCAATCCGCCTGCCAGGGAAAGGCAGCCTCGTCCATCAGTGACTGAACCACGATCATTTTTCCTGCAAACCGACCGGTCGGTACAGAGCCAGCGGCGAACCGCATATAGCGCGGGCTTATCAGAGCCGGTCGCTGCGGGTAGACCGGTTTACCCGCGACCTTGAATTGGTCCATGATGTAGTAGTCAGGCGACGGGACATGGTGGCGGTGATAGGTCTGGACGGCGAGATAATCCGCGTTGTCGAGCTCCACTTCGTCGCCGACCTTGATTTTGGTCAACGCCTCGAAGTGCGCCTCGCCGAACCCAATAAACAGTAGGTCGCCGAACGCTCCGGCGATGTGGAGCGTGTGCCCAGCAGCCTCCCCGCTAGTAAGGGTCACGGCGGCTCCTTGGAGACCTCCTTCCGGTATACTCTCGAGCTGGAGCATAGCCGGTAACTCCTTCTTGCTGTCACCGAGTTTCGCTGGCATCGTCACTGGCAGGCCCATCTTAACAGCCTCACTGGTCATCACCACCTTACTGATTTTCGTCTTGTGCTGAACCCGGGCGCGCAGGAGGGACTCGGGAGGGTTCGCACCGAGGTAGCCCGGAACCGTCCAGAAGTCCTTGAAATACTCGGGATCCCACTCAAACATGTTCCCGATGAGGCTGGCGAAGACCCCGGTGTACCCAACAGCGATCTTTGCTACGTTGAACCACGCCCGTGGTGGAAACCCCATCCGAGTTACCTCGGCGAGTGCTTCACGCTGCTCGGTGTTTAGTCCGCTATACATGTCACCGCTGCCGCCAGGCTCCAATGCGTCAACGATAGCAGGAAACTTGCCCTCCAGCACTCTCATAGCATGAGCCTGCACCGTAAATACGCAGGGGATGCTTATGGGTGATCCCTGAACGAATGGTACCGCGCCGTCCCAGACGTCGGGGCAGTTCTCAAAACAGGCGATTGTCTTGTAGGCTCCGCCGCTGCCGCCGTAGACATAGCCATAGGGGTGGTGCTCGCCGTACATCTCGGCGGCCACCACTCGCGAGTATCTGGCTACTGCGGCACTGGCTCGAAAGCCGGTGATGGTGGTGTCATCCTTGTCAGGCCACATGACTGTCCGGCCCTGGTTTGATTCCACGAGGTAGCCGCCACTTGCCGTAGCGAAGGGAACGGTGTCCGCTATCATAAAGCTCAGCATCGCAGGCCTAGTGGCAGCGTTCTCTGTACCCGAAACTGCCATGAGCGGTTGGAAGAATCGTCCTTCGTATTGTTCCTCCGGTGGGAAGTAGAAGGAGAACCGACATTCGGTGTCTTCGAATCCTCCATGTACATAGCGATGGCGGACCGGTTGGTCCCGCCACTCGTCTATATCCACATACGGCCGATTGTACATCGGATCTTTCGATCCGGCTGCCCAAACCATCTTGCTCTTCTTACTCATTACCATAAACCCCTTTAGTTCTTTATTAATCAATTTGGTATCCATTTTTCATATGGTTCAAGTAGTGAATTGTATATATATTTTACTATATAAATTTAACGATTTTTAATGAGGAGAAAAAAGCGCTAACTGCACAGGATGCCTTTGACTACATGGCAAAGGCGCTCAACAAAGACCAAGCGTTGAAGATGAAACAGAAAGTCGTCATCCAGTACAACGTTCTCGAACCTAGAGGAGGCACGTGGCAGCTTGTCCTCGAAAACGGGGAGTACAAAATCACCCTCGGTGACTCCATCGAGGACATCTCTTGCATGATGAACTTCGACAGTTTGGAGAGTTTCGTGAAGCTCACGAATGGGGAACTTGGACCAATAAAAGCCTACATGACGGGTAAGGTGAAATTCTCCGGGTCCTAGGCAATCATTAAGGAAGTAGGCAAGATTTTTCCCTCGGGAAGGGGAAGAAATAACCCTGTTCTTTTTTTATCTTAACCTTTTTTGTCTCAACTCCAATTCAAATATGTGATACTTTTCCGAAGAATATTCACGTATGCCTCAAGAAAAAGAGTTTTATTAGTATAGTGTGAAATATCTTTAGGGATCAATATGGGAAGTGGAAGGAGTTCAGGTGCGGGCATAGTGTTATGCTTCACAATAATAGGATTTATAGTGTCCTTATTCATCTTTTGGCCGCTAGCATTTGCTGTACTCTTTATTGGATTAGCTATATTCTGCGCATTAGAATCAAGTAGTAAAAGTACACCTCCAAGAATACCCGAGGGAAGAAGGCCGAGAAGGTATGAACCTTCAACCCGGCCGGAAAGACATCCTCCGGAACCCCCTTTCCCCTCTTATCGTCGGGAAACTTATCCGAAGCCTGAAAGCTCCTCTCGGTCACCGTACAGGATTAGAGTATCGGATGAAGACGAGGAAACTAGAACTGGCCGCCCCTATCTCTGGAAATCAGAAGAGGAGGAAGACGAAGTTTTAACCTCAATACCTGAACTAAGAGAGGAAAACCAGTATGAAATAACTGGGGGGGAAGAGAGTTTGGACGAATTGGAAAAAGAGTTGGAGGATACTAGAGCCAAGTTCAAGCCTGTAACCCCGAAGGTTGAGCCTGTAGAGAAAACCGTAAAAGAACCTCCAGTAGTTGATGAGAAAGCGGAGCGTTTAAAAGATCTAGAAAGCGAAGAGGAAGCAACCAAGATCCTACTAGACGAATTAAAAACCCGCTGGATGAGTGGAAAAATCGATCTTAACATGTATCAAAAGCTTAAAGAGAAGTACCAAAAGAAAATAGAAGAAATTGAAAAGAAAAAGAAAGAACTCTAAAAAGAGCAAAACAGCTTAAGCACCCTTTTAATACTCTTAAAGATTAAGCGCCGAGTTAGCCATATTCCTAAAAATAACTAGACTCTATTTCAAACAATACTTCTTTCTAATTTTCCGCCATTTTTCTAAACTAGTGAAAAGTGTTATAAATTGGAGGATAATAGTGGGTAAGCGGTTACTAATAGTTACAGAAGTGGTGCGAAAAAATGGGTAAACTGGCAAGAGGAGTAGCTTTAATTGGAGCGGGAATGTCAAAATTTGGGGCATTCCCCGATAAAACTGGCAGAGAATTATTCGTCGAAGCATACATCGATGCGAGAAACTCCGTGGACAACGGGATAGATAATAAGGACATCGAAGCAATGTTCCTAGGTAACTTTTCAAGCGACATCTTTGAGGGACAAGGGCATAATGGACCAATCATGGCCGACTGGGTAGGATTGATTCCCAAACCAGTAACCAGAACCGAGGGAGCGTGCGCCAGCAGCGGAGTCGCAATAAGAGCCGGCATAACGGCTGTCGCATCCGGGTTACATGAAATCGTTTGCATTTCCGGCGTGGAAAAAATGACCGACTTACCAACAGCGGGAGTAACAGACGCCCTAGCGGCTGCAAGCGATGTTTCATACGAGTTTCCCGTGGGAGCAACATTCCCTGGACTATATGCAACCATAGCCACAGCGCATATGAAAAAATACGGGACAACCATAAAACAACTTAGAACCATAGGCGTAAAAAATCATAAAAACGGCGCACTCAACTCCAAAGCTCAATTCTCCGTCACAATAAAAGACCTCATGGAAAAAAGAATCAAAAAACTAAAAGACAAGGAAGAAACTGTTCCCGACTGGAAAGACGAATACGACTTTTTAGAAGACCCATCTGCAAATCCTGTAATCGCATGGCCACTAAGACTATACGACTGCTCACCTATAACAGACGGAGCTGCAGTAGCTTTCTTAGCAGCCGAAGAAGTGGCAAAGAAATACACCGACACTCCTCTACACATAATCGGAAGTGGTCAGGGAAGTGTTCAACCCGCTCTACACGACAGAGCTGACTTCACGTCTATTCTCGCTGCTCGAGAAGCCTCAAACATGGCATACAAAATGGCTGGAGTGAAACCAGAAGACATACAGGTAGCCGAAGTGCACGACTGCTTTACAATAGCGGAAATAATAGCCACAGAAGACTTGAGATTCTTCAAACCCGGCGAAGGCGGAAAAGCGGCAGAAGAAGGAATAACCGCACGCGACGGACAAAAACCAGTAAACACGTCAGGTGGACTCAAATCAAAGGGACACCCCGTGGGAGCGAGTGGAGCTGGGCAGGTCGTTGAGATCTGGAAACAACTTCGTGGTGAGGCTGGACCAAGACAAGTGCCCGGCGTGGAACTCGGGCTTACCCATAATGTTGGCGGGACCGGAGGTACCTGTGCGGTTCACATTTACAGGAGGTAATAGGAATGTTGACTCCCGAAGCTTCGGTAAAATCTTTTTACGATTTTCTGAAAGAGAAAAAAATTATGGGCACTAAGTGCAAGGATTGCGGTGAAGTATATTTGCCTCCGAGGCCCTTATGCCCAAAATGCATAAACTCTAACCTGGAGTGGGTGGAGGTTGAGGGCAAAGGAAAACTGGTAGCCTTCACATCAATTACAGTCGCTCCAACACACATGATAAATGCTGGCTACTCAAGAGAAAATCCATACGTATTTGGCGTCGTTAAACTGGATTCAGGGCCGAGTATAAGTGGAATGATTCTTAACGTCGATGCCAAAAAGCCAGAAAATATTGCAATAGGTACACCGATGACTGTCGAATTCGTTAAAAGAGATGATAAGGTACTCATAGGCTTTAAACCCTCTTAAACCACATTTTTTTAATTTCTCTATTTTTTCTGAAATAATTATAAATTTAACGGCGTTATTTTACACCAGATACGGCTGTAATAAGTACAAAAAAGGGGCGCTTCAGTAAAATTTATAATCAAAACAGGTTTCAATTCCTGTTCATACTCAAAAATTATTGCGGATTAAATATATAAT
>DXJA01000306.1 GCA_019056875.1 Candidatus Jordarchaeum madagascarense | reverse complement strand
TTTATATAAAATAATAATTTTATCGTTAGCACACACCTCTTTTACTTGGGGTAAAATAACTCTAAAAATTTGAATCGTAACAATGGTACAGAGTTAAATTAAAAACAATAAAAACAAAAACATGGAGTATAAAACAAACAATATCAAATGACCAATAATCATCAAAGAGGTTTGAAATATGAAGCTCTGGTTATTAGACATTCTAGCCTGCCCTATAGAAGGCTGTAAAAATTACCCTCTAAAGCTCAAAATTTTCACTTGGGAAACAAAAAAGGATGAATTCAAGAAAGCCAATGAAGACCTAGAAAAAAAGGATCTAACCTTCTTAAAAAAGAATTTGAAAGGGAGAATCACAATAAACCAATCAGGATCCACGGTTAGCATCGAGGATGAATTGACAAAAGAACAAGTACCTCTTAAAGAATATCTCAAAATATTCGCTGAAAAACTAGACATATTAAAAACAGTCGAGGATTTAAGCGAAACCCCATCAGCACAGTTAATAAAAAGGGCTCTGGAAATAAAAAAGGACAAACTCCCATCCAGCCTCACCCCCGAGTTCAACACCCATATACACCTACTAAACTGGCTCCTATATAGAGCCGAGGTGGAAGAAGGAATAATACTATGTGACAAGTGCGGAAGATGGTATCCCATAATAGAAACAATCCCCCACATGTTACCAGACGATCTCCGCGAAGCCAAAGAAGATAAAGCATTCCTAGAAAAATGGAAGAATAAAATTCCGAAAAAAGTTTTAAATGAAGGAAAACCCTTCAATTTGAAGTAAAAAATGTTAATAATCCCCTAATCCTATTTTTATCGGGATTAAATTCATTTATGAACCAAACTTAATAGAACAAAGAATATATCAGTTAACAATATCCCAGTTGTTGAGTCAACCAGTATATGAGGCGCTCAGAAAAATGGTGAAAATTAAAGTTGATAAGGACAAGTGTGTTGGCTGTGGGGTATGCGTAGAGGTACAAGACGCAGTCTAACCGCGCACAAATTTGCCCCGCTGAAGTTTACGGACTTGACAACGGTTTAGCAAAAGTGGTGGCCGAAGACGAGTGTTTGATTTGCAGGGCGTGTGAAATCCAATGCGAATATTCAGCGATAACTATAGAAGAAGATTAAGTTCCAAAGTTTACTTTACTTTTTTTATTAATTCATAAACATCAATAAAGACAAGAGTTAAAAACACTCGAAAATAATATAAATAACTATAAGATTTCCAGTTCAATCATCGAAGCGCCGTGGTGTAGTGGACAATCATACAGGGCTTTGGACCCTGTGACCGCAGAGAAGCCACACATTTAGTTTGGTCGCGGAATTCGAATCTGCGCGGCGCTACCATTCAATTTTTTTCCGATTGTTATCTCTTATTTTTAAAAATAATATGTGTAGTTTTTTAAAATATGCTAAATATTATGGTTATTGCTGCGGTTATTATTACTCCTGCGACGAAATAGATTAGTTTACCCTCTCTTTCGCGTGGTATCATGTCTCTTACTATAATGTAGAGAATGAAGCCCATGGTGACCGCGAAGACCAAATACAATTGTGTTTCGCTCTCGATCAGAAGCCATCCAATAAGAACTCCGATTATAGGGCCTGAGGTCTGCAGTATGCGGGTTGTTCTGTTACCGATTTTTTCGTTGACAGTATCTGAGTAAACAGCGACTCCAAAATTTCTAACGTAGAAGGGAATTAGTAGAAAATAGGCGAGATTACCATAAGCATCGAAAAAAACTACTATAATGACACCAACAAGCAATGAATAAGCTATTAGCCCTGCCGCCTCAAAGCGAATCACGTCCCGTGCGAATTCTTCTTCGCCAAAGGCGCGTTTATAAACGAATCTTTCTATTAAGTGAATGATGACAAATCCCGATAAAAGGGCTATGAAGATTAACTCTCCTAAAAGTGCTTCACCAGTAATGATGTGTGGGAGTATTTCTAGGAAAAAGACGCCGATCATCAGTCCCGCTCCGAAACTCAGGAGTTCGTTATGGAATCTTTTAATGTGCTCTGAAATTTTTTCACCAATAAGGTGAAAGGAAGCCATTATAACAGCTGCAATGAGGATGGCGTCATACATGTGCAGATTTTCCTCTTGAGTCGTTTATATTGGGCCAATTTTGAGAAATAAAGAAATTATTCTTGATTTGTAGAGAATGCGTGTTAAATGGCTTCTCTACGCAGGTCTTGTATCTTTTTGTCTATGTTGGACTCTGCTTTCTTTAGTTTCTTTTCTTGGCTATCTCTGAGTTTGAGATAGGTTTCTTTGGATAGACGTTTCAGGAGGTATCTTCGTCTGAGACTCTGAAGAGCTAATTTGGCTTGCTCTCGATCAGCTTCATTTAATTCCAAGCTATTAAAATCGGATGCGAATTTTCTATCTAAATCTAATATTTCTGTTTTCTTATGATCTATCTGTTGGTTAAGTCTGGCTAAATCTTTTTCAACGGCTTTAACTCTTCGGGAATATTCTGCTTTTCTGATCTTTTTCCTAAGAGAATCCTCACGCAGGCTATCCGTTTCAAGTATCAGCGAATTCTTTTCTTCATATAGGTCACAAAAATCTCGGAGAATCGAAGCTGAAACTTCTGCAGGTCTCACCATCAAGGGTACAGCTCTTGCACGACGTGATCTAATAACCGTATAACTTATAGCGGTAATGCCGAAGATTAACATGAAGAGAAGGGGGCGTAAGTATGTGGTCGGAAACCCAATGTTGTATGCAGAGTAGAAGTATACTTTTTGAGTGGGAATGACGTCGTTCCAAGCGTAAAGAAATATGTTCTCAGTGCTTGAGGAAATAGGAATAGTGGGGGGGTTCTGGAAAGATGTGTATTGGAAGTTTTTGAAGATTAGTGAGACATAAAAGTTCTCGATTGTTGCTCCATAGTCTGGAAGAATGTTGAAAGTAAACAGGTATGAACCAGAACTGCCAATTTGCGACGCTGCGATTGGGATAGTGGAAACTGTGTAATAGAAGTAAGTTCCATTAGGTGGTATTGAGACGCGGGTTCTTATTGTAATGCTATCCCCACTGGGCCAAGCAGATAAAACCCCTGCGGCGTCGTAA
>DXJA01000305.1 GCA_019056875.1 Candidatus Jordarchaeum madagascarense | reverse complement strand
TAGAAAGCAAGGAATTAATCGTATATTTGATGCATATATTTCTGATAAGGCTTTCACCAAGTTTGAAGAACGAATCCAACAAATTTTTGGAGACATAGATGTTGAAAAAAGAAAAAGAGGCATTACCGTATGTGAACTTATAAATGAAATTGGAAAGAGACTAAAAGATAAAAATTCCTTTGTAAAAGTCGCTGCAGATAAAGGAGTTCCGATATTTTGTCCTGCAATAACTGATTCTATCCTTGGACTCCAAGCATGGCTTTTTTCACAATTAAATCCTCTAAAAATAGACATTCTGGAGGATTTGCACCAAATTATTAACATAGCTTATGAGAGTAAAAAAAGTGGCGCCATTATTTTAGGTGGAGGCGTTCCTAAAAACCACATTTTACAAACCATGCTTATTACTGGTCGAGGATTCGACTACGCTATTCAAATCACTCTTGATAGACCAGAATCCGGAGGGCTAAGTGGTGCTTCTCTAAGCGAAGCTCGATCTTGGGGAAAATTGAAAAGTGAGGCGGATGACGTGGATTTGATAGCAGATGTTACAGTAGCCTTCCCGATTTTAGTAGCTGCTGCTAAACAAAGACTCGAAAAATGAAGATGTTAAAGCCCATTTTTTACGGATGATGCCAAGGTGTAAACACGGTTTCTGGTTTTTTCGTTACTTTATTAATTCGTTCTATTGGGCGAGTTAGATGGCGGTGTGCTCTAGGTGGGGGGAGGTACATTTTCTTGGTTATATTTCTGGGTATTTCTAATGATGATTTCTCAATTTCTTTTAGTTTTAGTCCACATTTCTTGCATTTGAATCCCTTATTTTTTCCTGCGGATTTCATCCTTTTTCCACATTTGGGGCATTTTGGATTAGATTTTAATACCAATGGAGCTATTTTGAGAATTTCTATCTTTTCTAGATTAATTGTTATGGGGTGGAGAGATGATGCAGGTCGAACACCACCATAGACTCTGATCAGATCCCCAGGAATAAGGTTTTTTATCACTTCTCGGAATCCGCCTGTTGGTTCATAAGCAGCACAATCAATTTTACCAGTATGGTCTTTGATCGGAATAATTACATGACCCCCAGAAACTGTTTTAGGTTTATTAGAAACTTCGCCGTTTAGTATTACGGATAAATAGGGTCTCACCCGGGATATGCTTGATAGAAATCGTAAATGCATATCAGTGCCTTGATTAGTTCTAAAAATTACCCATCTTTCAATAGGTTCAAGCGATTTTATCATATTTTTTGCTGCAAAAACGATTTCTGCTGAGTCTCCTCTAACACCGTAAAGAATAGGATCAGGGCCATGAGGGGTAATTAGCATACGCCCATCGTCCAGATTACAGAAGGTGCGGGGAGAAGTGATCGAGTTCATATTTATAACTGAGTCAATATCTAATTTACGTGGTTTACCATAATTTTCAGGCTTTCTATAAGTTATCAACTCATAGGTGTGATCATTTTCCAGAAGTGCACCAATTGCTGCTAATGCACCAATAACGCCTCTTTCATTTTTAAATGTACATATTTCTGCCCCTACATTCTTAGCTAACCTTAAGGCTTCATTAACTACTACGATATCCTGTATGACCTTTTTTGAGAATTTTTTTATTAAATCTGGTAATGTTTCTCCTTCATAAAAAGCAATACCGGGATTAGTGTTTTTAAAGGCTAGGTCTGCCCCATTTTTTATCTCATTTAAAACAATCTGTTTAACTCTGTTTTCTAAATCATCGTCAAATTTTATTCTTAAACACAATGCGGCATTTCCTCTAGTACGAAAAGGTGCATTGGGATTTAAGCGTATCAACATGGGGTAATCAGTGAAGTCTACATTTAATAATGAAAGTGACTCCACCATTCTAGCACAGAGATATGTGGTACAGCCACCTGAAGGAGAATCGGTGTCATCAAACCCTATATGAAGAAAAGTCACTCAAAAGCGCCCCTTAGAACTACAATTTAAACAAATAGTTTCTTCATTTATTTTTACACTACAATCCTCACATACCAATAAACCGCAGATATTGCATGCGCGATCAGATAGTTGCTTTTTGCATACCGCGCACAACGTTTCATTACAGATAATACAAACATTTTCTGCTAGGCAGTTTTTACAAATTACTCTTTTACATAAAAAGCATTCTGCTTCTGCTGCCTCCTTCTCACAAATTTCACAATTTCCTGAAAAGTTCATTTTTCCTCTGCCCTGAGATTTATTAGTAACTTTTAAATTTTCTTTTAGGTAAAGATAATAATTATAAGTATTTACTAACGATATTAAAAAATGTATTTTAAGATAGTATAACAACTTTTAATTAGGGACCAATATAGCTAAAGAATAAAAGAGAAAAGAATACTGTTTTTGAGGACTTGTCCTGAGTTAGAAGTTAAAGCATTTCTGAAAACAGGGGAGATTAGATTCTCAGCCTCCTTCCTCAGCCACAATAAGTGTAAGAGTTGAAACAACACCTTCAATTTTTCGAATTTGCCAGATGATTGTTTGCTTCAAATTTTCCATCGATTCAGTCTTGATTTTTGCAAGGATGTCATATACTCCGTATAGAATGTATGCTTCCTCTATGCCCTCAATTTTAACTACCTCTTGAAGAACCTTCTCCTCATTAGCAGGTTCTGTATTAATTAAAACAAAGGCTATAGGCATTATCACCACCACAATTTATTATTTTGTAAATAATATTTATTACAT